>CAYNWJ010000505.1:1067-3168 GCA_964400815.1 uncultured bacterium | reverse complement strand
TCACCCTCCCGCGCCTTGTTGAAAATGCGTGTGAGCGAGGTGACCGGCCGCATGATGATACGGGGCAGAGCGGCCACCATGAACACGCCCGCGATGCCGGTGAGAATGAGCAGGGTGATGATGTTGCGCTTGGCGCGGGCCTCGATCCTCAGGCTTTCCTCCTTGTGCGCCTGCATGTTGTCCCAGCTTCGGTCCGCCAGCTCGTGCGACCTGGTCAGGAATTCCGAGCTCGAACGGTCGAGATTCGCCTGTATATACGACGGCTGTCCTCCCCGTGAGGATATTTCGAGGAGATCGAGGGAGAACAGGTCCAGGCTTTTCGATGCCTCGGTGAGGATCGAGTCGCGCTGCGCCGGGGGCGCCTCCTCCAGCCGTGACAGGATCGAGCGGTACACATCCTGGAAATCGTTGAGACGCCGTGAAAGCCGGTTTTTCTGCTGGACCGCCGTCTCGGGGGGATGTTCGCCGATGTGCTCCACGAGCATGCGGAAGCTGTTGGCATAAATATCGAGATGGCCGCGCAATTCCGCCACGAGCCCCTTCTCCGTAACGGGGGCGATCCCGTGCGCCTCGGTGATGACCGAATCCGCGCGGGCGATGAGCCGCTCCGCAGAACCGCGCTCCTCGGCCCCGCCGAACATGCGGTAACTCCGCTCCGAACGCCGTATGTCCAGCATGATGACGGACAGGTCGGACGCCATGCGTCCCAGCCGGACATCCTCGTCGGTAATGACCGTCAGCTTCGAAAGAATGGCCGAAAAATAGAACAGCGACATGGAAACGGCAGGCAGGATGATGATGAACGCGAACATGATGGACATGCCGATCTTCCAGCGGATCGACATCTCGGAAAGATGGTTCATCATCTTTCGCCAGTTTATGAGAGGGCGTTCTTTGGACACGGTATCCTTATCCTCCCGTGGGTCGTTTTCGGGTCAACGGCGGCGTCAGTCCCGTTCCTCCGCCAGGTATTTCTCGATATCCTCCTTCATGCCGACGATCACGAGGACATCGTCCTTTTGGATCGTCTCCGTGGCGGAGGGTAGGCTGATCGATTTCGTTTCGTAATAGATGTCGCCCGCTTCGTTCACCCGGCTGATTCTGCGTTGTATGCCCACCACCAGAAGACCGTAATTGCGGCGGAAATCCAGCTCGATCAGCGATTTGTCGTGGAATTCCTCACGGGCCCTGACCTGGAATATGGAATGACCGTCGGGCAGGGCGATATGGTCCAGAAGGCCGGGAGACACGAGATTGCGGGCAAGCTGGTCGGCGATGTTCAGCTCCGGCGAGATGATGCGCGAGGCCCCCACTTTTTCCAGAATCTTGCCGTGGAGCGTTCCCGCGCTTCGGGCGATGATCGTTTCCATGCCCAGCTCATTGAGAATGGCGGTCGCCAGGATGCTCGCCTCCCAGTTCTCGCCGATGGTCACCACGGCGGCGTCGAAGTTCTCGATCTTGAGGGAACGGAGGGCGTCTTCGTCGGTGGTGTCGATACAGACAGCCCCCGCGACCGAGTCCTTGAGATTCTCCACGATGTCCATGTCACTGTCGACGGCAACCACTTCGGCGCCTTTTTCATCGAGGGCCTTCGCCAGCTCGGATCCGAACTGTCCGAGCCCGATCACCAGAAATCGTTTCATGAAACCACCAGCCTTTTCGTTTCGATGCCGTTTTCGTTTCGATTTCATTCATTCGTGACGCTGTGACGCCTATCCGACGGTGATCCGTGTCGTCGGGTATTCGACATTGACCTTCTTCACATCGCCGAGCGCGAGGGCCACGGTCAGCGGACCGACCCTGCCCACGAACATCAGCATGGTTATCATGATCTTGCCGGACCCGGAGAGAATGCCGGTCACCCCGGTCGAAAGACCGACCGTTCCGATCGCCGATACGGCCTCGAAAAGTATGTCGATGAACGCCCCGGTCTGCGTCGCCAGCAGAAGAACGGTGAACACGCCAAGAAAAGTAAGGGAAAACAGCAAAATTGCAACCGCTTTGAACACCGTCTGATGAGGGATCGTCCTGCCGAAGAGTTCCACCTCGTCCCGCGACCGGAGCAGACAGCGGACGGACAGGAGAAGAACCGTGAATGTCG
>CAYNWJ010000505.1:0-1057 GCA_964400815.1 uncultured bacterium | reverse complement strand
GGTGGTGGTCTTCACGCCGCCGCCGCACGAACCGGGCGACGCGCCGATGAACATGAGAATCATGCAGATGAAGAGGGTGACATCCCTGAGGCCGGCCGTGTCGATGGTATTGAAACCGGCGGTCCTGCAGGTCACCGACTGGAACAGGGAAGCCAGGAGCTTTTCGGGCACTCCCAGCCCCAGCATGGCGTTGTCGAACTCGAAAAAGAACACGGCAAGCGTACCTGCGACAATCAGCGCGGCCGATGTTATAATGACCAGCCGGGAATGAACGGAGAGCCTCGACCACCGGACCGACAACGGATTGAGGCCGTTCATGCGGTTCAGCACGTCGTTGAGGACCACGAACCCGATACCGCCGGTCACGATGAGCACGATCACGACCCCGTTGACCGTCCAGTCACCAGCATATGCCGTCAGGCTGTCTGCGTTCAGGCTGAACCCGGCGTTGCAGAACGCCGAGACCGCATGGAACACCGAACTCTTGAAAGCCGCCTGCGATCCCATGTCGCCCATCCACCGCAGGTACAGGACCAAAGCTCCCAGTGATTCGAACACCATCGTGATGGTCACGATTCTGACGATGAGGCGATACATCTCCACGGCGCTCGACTGTTCCAGCATGCCCCGCATGCGCTCCTCCTCCCGGAAGGCGAGCCGCCGTCCGAGGATCATCGCGAACAGTGTCGAGAAGGTCATGATGCCAAGACCCCCCACCTGCATGAGCACCAGGATCACCACATGCCCGAACCCCGAGAAAAAACTCCCTGTATCGCGGACGATGAGGCCCGTCACGCAGGTCGCGGACGTCGAGGTGAACAGCGCATCCAGGAACGCCGCCCCGCCGCCGTCAGACGTGGACGCCGGCAGCATCAGAAGAATCGCGCCCAGGGCGATCACCAGAAGGAATGATGCGATGAGGAGCCGGGCGGGATTGCGCATGGCCCGTTCAAGGACCTCGGAAAGACCGCTCCTTCTGAGGGCGAGTCCCGCAAGCGACACGCCCATCCTGAATGAAACGAGGCTTCCCGTCACCTCGAGGGGAAAAACCAGCCCC
>CAYNWJ010000504.1:0-3181 GCA_964400815.1 uncultured bacterium | reverse complement strand
GTAGCCGCCGTTCGTGCGGTCGCCGTTGGCGTCGAGTGTGATCGCGCCGGTGACGCCGGTGTAGGTCGCGGCGGCCTTGGTGAAGGCGCTTTCGAGGGCCGTGTAATCCGCGTCGGCGCCGGCGGTGATGAGGGCTTCCGCGGCCAGACGCAGGGCGTCATAGGCCAGGAGGGAAAACATGTCGGCCGCCGCCCCCGTTTTCGATTCGATGAGCGCGATGAGCGCCGATGCCCCGTCCGAAAGGGGCATATGGGAGAGCGGGGCCTCGTAGCCGACGGTAACCGCGAACGCCGCGGCGTCAGGCGTTTCCACGAGCGTGCTGTCGTTCACGAAGCCGTCGCTGCCGTACCAGCGGGCCGTGCCGAGCACCTCCCGTTCTGCGGCGCCCGAGAAGATTTCTACACCCTCGTCATAGGATGTCATGTGGACGGCGACCTTGTCCGCGCCGTACTTGCCCTGCTGCGCCTCCAGCACCGCCGCGAGATCGTCGAGCGTCATGCGGATTAAATTCGGGTTGCGCAAGTATTCCCATTGATGGATCACCGTGCCGCCCTTCCCGGTGAAGGCTTCCGCCACCGCGTCCGAGGCGCTCAGGCCCCAGACGTCCTGACGGCGGATCTGGAGCAGATGGGTGACGCCGTCGGCGATCATGCGTCCGGCGAGGGCGTCCGCCATGTGGGTGTCGTCCCTGACGAGGCGGAAGATGTGGTCGTCGCTGCCGGCGAGCGTGGTCATGGTGGCGCTGGGGCTCACGAGGAAGCTTTCGGACCCGCCGATGGTTTCCGCGGAGGCCGCCACCGCCGCGCTGGTGAAGGGCCCCACCACCGCCCTGATGTCCTGCATGACGAACGATTTCACCACCGCGTTCGCCGCCGCGCCGTCGGTCATGGAATCCCCGAAACGGACCTCCACGGCCATGTCCGAACCGGCTTCTTCGAGGGATGCGTTCACATCGGCGGCCGCATACTCCACAGCGGCGCGGAACTGACGGCCGTGATCGCCGTAATCCCCCGTGAAGGGAATGACCGCGCCGATCTCGATGGTGGTCTTCCCGGAAGGCGCCAGCGGTCCGGAGTCGTCGTCATCGTCCGAACAGCCGGCGAGCATGACCGCGGCGAGCATGACCGCGGCCGTGATCTTCAAAAAGGAATGATCCTTCTTCATATATGGTTTCCCCTGATAATTGAGGTTTGATGTTACGGCAGTTCCCCGGGGGTCTCTTCGCAGGAAATCATCACTCACCCCCTGTCACATTCGTGACATCCCCCTCTCCCGCGCGAAAGAGGGGGAATCCGTGCGGCACGGGACTATCGGGCGCATAACTCCCCTTCTCTTAAAGACTTAAGAGAAGGGGCCGGGGGTTGAGTTATGACCATCACCCATAGAGCTTCTCGATCGCCTGCTCCATGAGCATCACGATAATTTCCCGGTGAATCGTGATCTTCTGATACACGTATATGGCGGAGCTATTGGACTGGGGATGTCCCACAATCATATCTCCCGAGTCAGTATCTTCCAGGTTTATCGCGGCCGCGAACAACTGTCCGTAGGACGGGTCCTTTCCACTGAAACCGAGGTACTTGTCAAGTATGAGCACGCCGCCGATATCTTGTGAAACCACTTTGTCCTGCGATCCGAAGTGTTTCGCGTGGCCTTTGAGACGGAGCTGACCGAAATCGTATTTCGTGAAATTCAATTCATACGTTGTCACATAGTCCTTGACCACGATATGCGCCAGCGGGTCGGGATCGGGCACTTCGCCCCAGTCCGCGGCCATCTTGCTGACGTTCCTTTTCATCTCGTCGGTGATCTCGACGACACCCTCGGGGGCGCCCGGGATAATTCCGGCCCTCTGTGCGCCATCGGGCGCGGGGCCGGTATCGGCGAGGGGGTTGCCGTCATTGCCCGAACAGCCGGCGAGGGCCGCAAGGGGCGAAGCGATGAGCATGTCGCGTCGTTTCATGAGAGAATCCTTTCATTTTGTATGTGCCATTCCATATATGCCAAACAGAATAATATACGAAAGAACAGAATACAAGGCAAGCGCCGAAAGGGGGCTGGCTATCCCCCATTTTTCGGCACAAACGTATATTTCGAGGTTTTTCAGTTTCTGAACCGGGATTTTCGGGATTACGGGATGAACCACGATTACAATCCTGTCAATCCTTGAATCCCATTAATCATGGTTCAAACGGCGTCCGCTCAATCGTCATTCTTCCCTCGTCGCCAGCATCGGTTAGATGCGGTTTTATCATCCGAAGAGCAGCATCTTCACAGAGAGACAACCTCTCATCACCACACCATAATCAGCATGTCAATATCTGACACACCAAATATCGCACCTCTATTTATCAAACCTCGCCATTATCTTCACTTCCTCGTCAAGCCACCGCTTGATGTTTCTTTCGCAGCATGTATGGCAGTTCCTGTCTCCCACCAGGAACGTATTGTGCCTGAGCTGGACCTGGCAGCGGGCGCAGTTCGCAAGCGACCGGAAGATCCCCACGTCCAGGTCCTTCCACCTGCGGGCGCGCTCGATGGGCAGCTTGATACCCATGGCCTCCACCGCCTCCTTGAGGTCCTTCTCCTTCACCCCGGCCAGCTTCGCGAGGTCGCGGTAGTCGATGATCCTGATGTTGTCGAGGATGAATTCCCTGCGCACCGTCCCGAACTGCTCGAGCGGATGCGATTGTTTCGGGGATTTCTTTTTCGGTTCGTCCTGTTTCTTCTTCGATGCCGTCTTCTTCGCCATTGCCTATCCTTTCGTGACGATGCCGGCGCGGCCCGCGGGGGGCGGCTCTCCCCACCCCCGCTCTTCGCCTGCCGGTCAGTCTATGGTTACCGTTATGTCCCGTCCCGTCTTCGTGCGGTACGCCTCTTCGATACGGTCGCGGTAGTGGTCCACGATCCACGACATGCTGTCCGGCGGCGCGCCCAGACGCACCGTATCGCCGGACACGCCCTTCACCCTGAGCGGCTCGATGAACGCGCCCCACGAGTGGTCGTTCAGGGCCGCCCTGAGATCGTCGGCGATGGCGAGCCACAGCTTCAAATCGTCGCTCGACACCGCGTCCGCCGTCTCTTCCTCCATCCACTCCCTGCGCTTGTCGAGGGCCCTGCGTTTCTCCTCGGCCAGCTCCTTCTTGCCCGACACCTCGCGCAGCTCGCGGATCATCTCGTC
>CAYNWJ010000503.1:0-3185 GCA_964400815.1 uncultured bacterium | reverse complement strand
CTGAAATGCCCGGTTTCAGGCCCGGTCAATAGTAACGTATATGGATGCTGACTAACTTGATAACCCTATAAAGTATTGACGCCCGGAGCGGGCGGGGGTTGCACCCGTTTTCAGCACGGACCGGAAAAAAAGGCGACCCGGACCGCCGGGTGCGCGGTCAGCCGGGATAGGTTTCGAAAAGCCTGCCCCACGGGCTTTCGGCGAGCCAGCGGTCCACCACCTTCCTGCCCTTGCGGGGATACCAGAACCTGTCGTGGTAGAACTCGCTGGCGAAAATGAAGACATTCACCAGCGGCGTGTGGAAGAGCAGTTTCTGGAAAATCCTGAGAGGCGACCGCCACAGAAGCATCCCCGTGCCGGTGCCGAGATTGACCCCCACGCTGAAATTCCACTTCTCGCGGGCCAGTTCCGGCATGCCGACGATCTCGATGTTACGGGGATCGCCCTGGCCCAGGCCGCGTTCGGTGGCGCGGGCGATATAGCGGAGGTTCATGGGGTCGAAGCCCATCATGGAGGCGGCCACGGCGTCGATGGCCACCTGGTCGGCCGATGCGAGGATCACATCCTTCCGGTGGGGACTGAGGGTGCGGGGCCCGGGTCCGCTTCCGGCCGTGGTGCCGTCCATGGTGGCGAACAGGCCGGGATGGATCTCCTTCTGGATCGCCAGGAGATCGACCAGGGTGTCATGGATCCAGGTGTGGGTGTAGTGGCGGTTTACGTTCAACAGGCCGCCGAACGCGTTCTTCATGGCGCCGGTGGTGACCGTGTAGGAGTGGGTTTTCACCGTGGGCAGATGGACGATGTTCTTTCCCATGAAATAATCGGGGATGTGGATGCCGTCCGGAAAGATCATGTCCAGAACCTCCATCTTGGCCTTCGGACGGAAGGGGACCCACGTCATGTGTTCGTCTTCGAAATTGTACAGCTTGGGGATGCCGTATTTCTCGAGCACGGGACCGAACTTGTTGTAACGGTCGCCCAGGTCGGCGATGGTCACCACGGTCTTGTTGTGGACCGAAACGAGGTCGGTGAGCCCGGCGTCCCTGAGCGCGAGGATGGTTCCCTCGAGCTGCCAGGGCGTGGTGTTCGACGAAGGGTAGAGGAGGTGCCAGCTGATGTTGTCCTTGATGATGGTCGGGACCGAGGGGTCCAGGGCGTCCTTCAGGCCGGCCAGTTCACCGAGACGCCGGTAGTCGTCGAGCACCGTCCCGGGAGAGGTTTTCAGAACCGCTACTTTCGTTGGTTTCATGGCAATATCCGTCAAAACATGCTTCGTTCGTGGTCAATGTTTTTCGACGCGTGGAAAGTATGTTCGTTCCCGATTCCAACCGGATCGTCACTTGACATGCACGATCCGCCGTGTTTCGGTGCGGCCCGCAACGGTGAAGACGCAGAAAAAGGTCCCGCTCGGCAGACTGCCGCCGTCGATGGTGACCCGGTGTCCGCCCGCACGCATGAGGCTGTCCGCGAGGGTCGCCGCTTTCGCGCCGGTGATGTCGAAAAGCTCGATACGCACCATGCCATCCGCGTTTAGCCGGTAGTCGATGACCGTGGCGGCGTTGAACGGGTTCGGATGGTTCCGCGATACTGTGAACATTGAGGGACCGGACTTTGTCTCCTCCACGGCCACACCGCCGGGGCTGCCCCCGAACCGGTAGAGCCCGTTGTCGGTGGCCGCGTATATCACACCCGTAAATGCTTTCGGGAAGGCGAGCTGCCAGACCACATTGGAATCGAGGCCTTCATCGAGCGCCTCCCAACTCCGGCCGCCGTCGCCGCTCGCGAGCACGCCGTTCCCCGGATAACAAAGATAGAGCATTTCCCCGTCCGGCGCCATCACGATTTCACCCAGACGCCCGGCGGTGTGAGGGTCTTCGAACCTGACATGGTCATTGAGGTCGAGATCGGTGAATTCCCAAGTGCTCCCGTAATCATCGGTGGTCCAGAAACGGCTTTCCCGTTCGCTGAAGACATAGCAGGTCCCGCCGCGGACGAGCCAGTAGTGCGCGCATTCCCCGGCCGGGGAGGCGATGTCACGGACGGCCGCTCCCGTATCGTCGATCAGGCACAGGAGCGGACCGGTGGATGTGCGGTGCCAGTCGTATGAAATCCAGACCCGTGCGGGGTCGTCGTCGAACTGTGAGCGGAACGTGCGCCGGATGTCTGAGGTGTCCTTCCAGGTCCAGCGCTCCCGCTCGTTCCCGACGGTCCCGACATAACGCCCGTCGTTGTAACGTATGCCGATCTCGTGATCGAGGCTGTGATCGTAGTAGTTCACCACGATGCGGTCACCGTCACGGGGATCGATGTCGATATCCACCGTCCGGCCGTACCAGCCGTAATAGGCGGCGGGGAAATTACGGATGGCCTCCCATGTCTCACCGTCGTCACGCGACACGTGGACGGAGTCGCCCGCCGCATAGATGCGCCGCGGCTCCGTCTCCGAGACCCTGAGCAGGCCGGGGACGGTGTGTACGCGGGGGGACGCCCATGACCATGCGCTTCCGCCGTCGTCGCTGTAGTACACGCCGCCGTTCACTGTGGCGGCGATGATGCGTTCGCCGTTTTCGCCCGCGGGAATGGCCAGCACTGACACGGCCTTCGGATGGGGGATGCCCGTGTCGGACTTCTCCCAGGTCACGCCGCCGTCGGAGGTCTGGAAGAGGCCGCCTTTCGTGGCGACGATGATGCCGCCGTCATCGAATTCTTCCGCGTCGATGGCCGTGATCTCCCCGCCGAAGGTCCCGATGGGCGTCACCGTTCCCGTAACGGTGTCGATGGCGTACAGGACACCGTCCGGATCGCCGGCGAAGAGGCTGTTCCCGCTGCGGGCGATCGCGGTGGCGGAGTAGATGCCGGGATAGTTGGTCCAGGTCGCGCCGCCGTCGCCGCTCCGGTAGACCCCGCCGGGCTGGTGCCCGGCCGGGTGCATGTCGATGTAGCGGGATGTGGCGAAGAGGACGGAGTCACCTTCGGCGAAACGTATCTGCAGGCCGGGACCGAGATAGTTGCCCGGCTGCCATACCACTTCCCAGGCGTTCCAGTCGTCCGGGCCCGCGCGATACACGATCCGTTCGGCTGAGCGATGGACCGGGCCGTTTTCATGGAAGAGGAGGGCTGTGGTGCGTTCGGTTCCCGGCCATTCCTCCCAGGTGGCGCCCTCGTCCCGGCTGAGCCGCCAGGGC
>CAYNWJ010000502.1:0-3186 GCA_964400815.1 uncultured bacterium | reverse complement strand
CGGCGACAGCATCGGTTACATGCGGTTTCATCAATTGTTCAAAGAACCTTATTGCGTATTATTTTGGGATATAATACCATACTTTATAGTAGCTTATGTGAATTTTCCGATGGGTGTTGGGGGGGTTGCCAGATGAACTGGCAATCCACCATTTTCCGGCAAACACATTTGCTTCGGCTGTTTTCAAATGCTGAACCGGGATTTTCGGGATTACCGGATGAACCCGATACAACTTTCATCCCGTTAATCATGGTTCAAGCGGCGTAAGGCCAATCTACATTCTTCCATCAGCATCATCATCGGTTGCATGCGTTTCGGACAATTATCCAAAGAAGTTGTGCTTCATGAATATTCCGAGGATCGCCGGACTTTTCCATTCATCTTGCACCCGGCGAACGATTGTGTTATTCTTTTATCAGTTCTCTTCCAGTGAATCAGCTCACGAAACAGCCCGGAAACGGAGATTGGATTTTACGCATGAAATATCGCTTCCCATGGATGATTCTCGCCTTTGTTGCGACTCTTTTTTTCGCGCATGAAATACTGTCCCAGGACGGAGCGCAGAACAGTTCCGGACGCCGTCCCCCCAAAAAAGGTCCGGATGTGGACATGTTCATCAATTCGTGGATGGATGTGGAGCCGCGGACGGTTCATGGTTCCCTCAGGGTGTATGATATCCTGACGAAGTGCGAAGACGATCCTCAGGACCCGAAGAAAAAAGGCGCCGTCCTCACAGACATCGAACGGGTCAGTTATGCGATTCTCAAGCCCGGCGACAGGACGGAAAAAAAGCCGCTTGACGGTGTTCAGCAGGTTTTTTACGTCAGCGCTGGGGAAGGCGCGATCGAGGGCGGCGAAGATACGGAAGATCTCATGGAGGGCATGGGGGTCCTGATGCCGCCGGAACTGCCGTTCACCATCGAGAACACAGGTGATGAAGATCTCGCTTTCTATATCATCGAGGAGAAGCCGGCGGATGATTTTCTGCCCATCAGGACCATGCTCGTCAGGTATGAGTATGACAATCCCATCAGCACGAACGTCCAGCGGGTGAACGATCCCAATTTATGGCTGTTCAACCTGACCGACGGCCTCGCGAATATCGTCGGTGTCAACACGATCATGAACGAGCCGAAATCGTTCTTCCCGCCGCACACCCATCCGGAGGAGATGGAGGAGATCTGGATCTCGCTGCACGGCACCGTCATGATACAGATAGGCCTCCAGAGACGCAAACTGCCCGCCGGATGGGCCTACAAGGCTCCGGCAGACGGCACAACGCCCCATACGAATTTCAACACCACGAAAACCTCACAAAAACTGCTCTGGATCATGAAGATTCCCGTCGATCCCTCGGCCCGCGGGCGTGAAAAGGGGATTATCTGATTCGGCGGAGAACAGCTGCTCTTTCGGCGGGTTTCCGCAAACCACCAATCCTCAGAGGCTGATCATGCATTCACTTTCATCGGGTGGACAGGCAATCGCCCGCGCCATCTCACGGCTCTATCCAGAACGAAGCGAAATGATCGAGCGTATGTCCGGCCGCGCGGAAGACCTTCTGGGCGCGGGTGATATCGGTGTTCTCATTCCGGCCGGGGACGGGAACATCCCGGTCCTTTTCGCGCGGGGTTCCTGTCTTCCCGAGGCATGGGAAAATTCGCTCGTGGCGCTCTTCACCCTTGGCACGCTGATGGAAACCCAGTATGACCGTGAGGACGACCCGCCGAGCCTGGACTGTTCCATGACCATGATCGTGCGCGATCCCCTCGCCGAGCCCATGATCCACCGTTCCTTTCCCGGCGGCCTGGAGGACCTGGAGGAATACCGTCTCGAGGTGGTCGAGGGCATCAAGAACCACTGGATCCGCGATCCGGAAAACCCCGACGACAACCGCTGGGAATACACCTACAACGAGCGCATGTTCTCGTACCGCGTTCCGGGCCTCGATGAGCCGGTCGACCAGTTCGAGGGCATGGCGAAGGCCCTGGCCGAATCTCCCATCACGCGGCGCGCCCAGATGATATCCTGGCAGCCGTGGATGGACCTGGGCGCCTATGACCCGGCCTGCTGGCAATCCCTCTGGGGACGGATCGATCATGACGATGCGGGCCGGGCGGTCCTGAATCTGAACATGCGCTTTCGCAGCCGCGATGCATACAAGGCGGCCTTCATGAATGATTTCGCCTTCATCGATCTCGGGGCGAAGATCGCCCGGCGGGTATCCGAACTGCGCGGCGAGGAGGTCAGTCTCGGGCGGTTCATAGACCAGTCCGATTCCTATCATATCTACGGCAGCTATTTTAATGAGTTCTTCGACGGGTTCATAAAACTCCTGTTCGACCGGGAGAACTTCGAGGACCGGACGTGGACCACCGAGTTTGCGGCCCCCATTTTCGAGGGGGCATGGCCGATGATAGAAAAGAAGATACGGGAACAGGACGCGAAATACGGTATCGAATGATCAGCATGCGGAGCCTGGATGCGCTATGGCATCCCGCATGGGAAACGCGGACCGAAATCCGGCGCGGGTTCTTGTCGTGAACCGCGCGGCAATCACTGAGTTGACGGGAGAGCATGATGTCTGACACCGGGAGTTCGAGGCGTACGTTCATTGCATCAGCCGGAGTGGCTGCGTTGGCGACGGCGGCTTCTGCTCGGGCGCAACAGACGCGGGGTGATGGCGAGTTCCGTATCGGCTGTCTGAATGTCGATTCATATTCCCATCTCATGGGGCTCTGGGGTCCGCTCATCAACCGGCGCAGCGGGGAAGAGGACACGCCCTTCGTTGGGGGCATGCGTATCACCCACTGCTGGGAGATCGAATATGACCGGGCACGGAAATTCGCGGACCTTTACGGCTGCGAGGCGGTGAAGAAATATGACGACATGCTCGGGAAGGTGGACGGCATCATCAGCGGCGGATATTACAACCATCCATGGAATCACATCATTCACGAACCATATCTGGAAGCGGGGCTGCCGAATCTCATCAACCGCCCCTTTGCCAATTCCATGGCGAAAGCCCGGAAGATCGTCGAGACCGCAAAAAAATTCAATGCGCCCATCCTCGTTCCATCGAGCCATGAGCACAACGAAGCCATCGCCCGCGCGAAGGCATGGGCGGACGGTAAGAATATCATCTGCTACAGCGCCACGAATTCCTTCGACGACTATCCGACCCACGGC
>CAYNWJ010000501.1:0-3212 GCA_964400815.1 uncultured bacterium | reverse complement strand
GGCGAGCTCAAGGTCCCGTTCTCGGAGAAGATGAAGGTCGAGATAGAGGGATCCGTCATTACCGTGACTCCGACGGTCGAGGAGAGAAAAATCGGGGCGCTCTGGGGTCTCACCCGGTCGCTCATCAATAATGCCGTGGTCGGTGTCGACAGCGGGTGGGGAAAAATATTGGAAATCTACGGTATCGGATACCGGGCCCAGCTCAAGGGGAAAAGCCTCGATCTCCAGATCGGCCAGTCCCATCCCATCGTGATAGATCCACCAGCTGGCATCACTTTCGAGGCCGAGCAGCAGAGCATCGAGGGGCAGAATGTCCAGGTTGTCACCATCAGAGGCATCGACAAACAGCTCGTCGGTGATGTCGCCGCACGCATACGGGCGATCAAACCGCCCGAGCCATACAAGGGCAAGGGCGTGCGCTATCGCGGCGAGTATGTACGCAGGAAGGCTGGAAAGGCAACGGCGTAACGCGGGACATTCGGGCGTTCGTCCGCCACGGACGCTCCATCCGCTCTTCCGGGCGGACGCTTGAAGGGCGGAAACGGCAAGCAACGCGCAAAAGGAGTTATACAGGGCGATGAAACATGCTAAGAAAATGAAAGTGGCCGGACGCAGAAAGCGCGCCAAACGCGTCCGTAAAAAAGTGTATGGCACCGCCGAGCGTCCGAGGATGTCGGTGTCGCGCAGCAATACGAGCGTGTATGTTCAGCTCATCGACGATGACAAGGGCGTGACGGTCGCCGGTGTTTCCTCGCTTGCTCCCGAGATCAGGGAAAAGAAATTCGAGGAATCGGGCAAGACCCCCGTGGCGATGGCAGTGGGTGAACTCATTGCGTCGAAGGCGAAGGAAAAGGGTGTCGAGCGGATCGTTTTCGATCGTAACGGCTATCTCTATCACGGCAGGGTAAAGGCGGTCGCCGATGGCGCTCGCAAAGGCGGTTTGAAATTCTGACGGTATGTTTGCGCGGAATAAGGGAATTTTCCGGCCGGCGCATACTCCCAACAGCTTTGAGATACAGATTGGAAGAGCACTCTCTTCAAAGGAGAAGATAAAGGTGGACAGGAATCGGCCTGATGACAATGAACTGATGGAAAATGTGATCCACATCAGCCGTGTGGCGAAGGTTGTCAAGGGCGGACGCAACTTTTCGTTCAGCGCCTTGGTTTCGGTTGGGAACACCCGTGGCAAGGTCGGTGTCGGCATGGGAAAGGCGTCGGAGGTGTCCGAGGCCATTCGCAAGGGCAACGAGGCCGCACGCAAGAGCATGGTGAACATCCCGGTTGAGAATGGCACCATTCCTCATCCGATCATCGCCAAGTTCGGCGCGGCCAAGGTCCTTCTGAAGCCCGCGGCTCCCGGAACGGGTATAATCGCCGGCGGTGCGATGCGGGCCGTGCTTGAACCCGCGGGTATCGTCAATATTCTGGCGAAATCCCTCGGTTCCTCCAATCCCCACAATGTGGTGAAGGCCACGATGAAGGGATTGACGGACCTCCGGGACGTGAACGCCGTCTCCAAGCGGCGCGGTGTGCCGGTCAACAAGATCAGATAGGACAGAAACCCCCGGAACGGGCGTGACCGCGCTGTTACTGTATGTCGGCACGGCGGACGTCTCGGAAAACGAGCATGGGAATACGGCATGAAGAAACTGAGAATACAACAGGTGCGGTCGTCGATCGGCCGCAAGGAAGATCAGCGCAAAACGCTCGAGGCCCTCGGTATTACCAGAATGGGCATCGTGGTCGAGCATGAGGCAACCCCGCAGATCGAGGGTATGATCAAAAAGATCAGCCATCTTCTCGATGTGTCGGAGACCGAATAGGGGCTGTGTTACCGGCGGAGAAGACTTCCGTCGCGGTCGAACACGAAGCAGGGAATATTTTTTGAAACGCTAACCGCGAGGATAGACGTGAAACTCAACGAGCTGAAATTTCCGAAAGAGGCCACGGCGAAATCGACGAAGCGCCGTGGCAGGGGCGGCTCCAGCGGGCAGGGCTGCACGTCCGGAAGGGGTCACAAGGGACAGAATTCCCGCTCGGGAGGAAAGGTCCGCCGCGGATTCGAGGGCGGCCAGATGCCCCTGATCCGCCGGGTCCCGAAAAAGGGTTTCTTCAACAAGTTCAAGGAGCAGGTCGCCGTTGTCAATCTTTCAGATATTGCCGCGCGCGGCCTCGAAGGCGAAATCACGCCGGAAGTTCTCAAAGAGAGCGGCCTTGTGCGCAAGTCGGAGTCGAAGATCAAGATACTCGGTGACGGTGAATTGTCAAAGGCCATAACCATCAAGGCTCACGCTTTCAGTCGCTCGGCGAAGGAAAAGATTGAGGGCGCGGGTGGAACGGCAGAGGTAGTGTGACGTGATAGGATCCTTCAACAGCATAGCCAAGATTCCGGACCTGCGGAAGCGCATCATTTTCGTGCTTCTGATGTGCGTCGTTTTCCGGATCGGGGGGATCATCCCCGTTCCCGGCATCAATGCGCTCGCGCTGCGAAGCTACATGAGCTCTATGGACAACACGCTTCTCGGCCTCTATGACATGTTCGTCGGCGGCGCATTCACCAAAATGACCATCTTCGCCCTGGGCATCATGCCCTATATTTCCGCGTCGATTATCATTCAGCTTCTCGGTTCGGTCATCCCCTATTTCCAGCGCCTGTCCAAGGAAGGCGAGGAAGGCCGCAGGAAGATCACCCAGTACACCCGGTACGGCACGGTGCTCCTGTCCGCGGGACAGGCGTTCGGCATCGCCAAGTGGCTCGAGGCACAGAATATCGGCGGCGCCCCCATCGTCATCAATCCCGGCATACGGTTCACATTCATCGTCATGATCACCGTGGTGGCCGGAACGATCTTTCTCATGTGGCTGGGCGAACAGATGACGGAGCACGGCATCGGCAACGGTATTTCGATGCTCATCTTCTTCGGTATCGTCGACCGTTTCCCGTTCGCGATCCGCGCAGAGGCGCGTGAGTTCATGGCGGGCGAGCGGTCGATCATCACCGAGGTCGTTCTTGTGGCGCTCATGGTGGCCATCATCGCGGCGGTTGTCATGATAACCCAAGGACAGCGGCGCATTCGGGTGCAGTATCCGAAGAAGGTGGTCGGGCGCAAGATCTACGGCGGCCAGTCCACCTATATCCCGCTCAGGGTCAACACAGACGGCGTCATCCCCATCATTTTCGCGCAGGCGATCATGTTCGTTCCGAACACCCT
>CAYNWJ010000500.1:0-3213 GCA_964400815.1 uncultured bacterium | reverse complement strand
CAAATCATGGAGCAAAAAACCATTCGTTCGCAAAAACCTAACCGGAAATTGCTGGCAGTTCCTGAAAAATCAGACAGCAGCAGTATCACGCCGCACCTTCCTCAAAACAGGAACAGCCGGCGCCGCCGGAGCGATAGCGGCCGGAGCGGGCATTCCCCTTTCGACGGCCTCGGCCGCAAGGCAGACCGTCCTCCGCACACCGGGAAAGAAACTTGTGGGATGCTATTGCTCCACGAAGGAAATTCTCGAGGAACCGAAGTACATGGACGCCCTGCAGGAACGCCTGGGGGTCAATGTGGTCATCTGCCGTTCGAACCTCGCCATGCCGGACTGGCTGAAGGAGAAAAACCCCCTCCGCGGCAACGGCTGGATGGGGGCGACGCCGGCAGCGGACGGTGACGATTCCACGCTGACCGCCGCCATCGAGGAGATTCACCGCCGGGGAATGGATTTCTGGCTGTACTACACGGGGCACCACTACGGCCAGTTGTACCGGCCGGTGTGCGGGGAGACCTTCGAGGGCGTTCCCTTCAGCGAACTTCCGAAGGTGCCCCATTCCCTGTGCCGCAACCTGATCACCGTCTGCTTCAACAAGCCCGAGGTGGCGGAATGGGACCTGGACGCCTATGCCTTCGGCGCGCGCACCTATGACGTGGACGCCGTCTATGTCACCCACTTCCGGTATGCCAACCCTTCATTCTACACAAACCTCTTCGGCTGCGCCTGCGGCCACTGCCGGGATCTCGCAGGGAGGATGGGCTATGATTTCCCGGCAATGAAGCGGGCGAGCCTGAACCTTCTCGCGTCTCTCAAGCGCATCGACCCTGAAAAGGTCCGTCTGGCGGCTGAAACCGGATTCACATTCACCGATTTCATCCAGCTGCTCGGGGAGGACCGGGCTGTCATCGACTGGCTGGAGTTCCGCGCCCGCGCAGTGGGCATGCGCATGCGGAACATCCGCAACGCCATCCACCGGGCCACGGACGACCGCGCCGATTTCGTCTCGGACACCCACAACCCCACACTCGCGCTGTACGTGGGACACGACTATCACGATCTCATGACCGGAGCGTCCGACGGTCTTCTGCCGCTGGCATGGCTGGACTACCAGCATGTGAGCGCCGTCGCCGCATGGTCGAACCAGCTGGTGCGGTGGGCGCCGGGACTGGACGAGACCACCGCCATCACCGCCGTGCTCAATTTCTTCGGCTGGCAGGACCTGCCCATACCACGGGGGAGCATCGCGGGTCTGCGCATCGGGGAGGGTCCGGAGACCCATTCGGATGTGGAGTTCTACGAGCAGTTCAACCGCGAGGGGACCCTCGCCATGTGGACCCACGAGATGGAGCGGCTGGCCATGATGAACACCGCCGGCATGCCCTCCTTCCCCATCATCAAGGGGCACCAGTGGACGGAGCCGGTATCGCGCGAGCTCATGGACCGCTGCATGGACATGGGGCACACGGGATATGTTCTCCAGCGGACAGGGCTTTTCATCGACAAGGAAAGATTGTAGAGGAAGCCACCTCCACTTCTGCACGGCGCATCGCCCATGAAAAAGAACAGCCTGACCCGGTCATCGTTCGGGTCAGGCTGTTCGATCAGGCTCAGGCAAAAACGAAGTTCTGAAGCCTATCTTGTCCTGGGACCGTATACAACCGGTTCGCTGCCGGCCTCGATCGCACCGAGATTGGGAGCCTCCCCATTGTAACCGTCGTTGATGTTCGGCAGGCGCACACCCGCGTCGATCGCCTTCGAATCCGATTTCAGCCGGAAATCGAGGTTTTCCACAGAATAGGCTTTCTCGGGCGTCGTATGGTCGGTCGGAGGCACGTTTCTGAAAGTGTCGAGGCCCACGGTAATGCCGTGTTCCTCGAATCCGGTCGCCTCTGAAAATGCTTCGAGGCTGTCCCAGGAACCGCCGATGGTGTCCTTCAGCTCGTAGTCCCGGCCGTCACGCGCCATTTTCCAGATGAACTGCGGTCGTTCGCCCCCTGGATTCGGTCCCCAGCCGTTGTAGTCGAATGTCGTATAGCTCGTATACGAGGTATTCCTGAAAATCGGTTTGTCAGGATTGCCGGAGCCGATAAAGAGATTGTTGCGGCAGTGGACATTGGAGAAAGGCGGGCTTGACCACTCGCCGATGAGCGTATTGTGGAAAACATAGATGCCGGCCGGATAAATGTTGAACTTGAAATAGCTTCCCGCGGGCACGTTGTAGGCGATATTCCTGATGAAATAGGCCGGACCGCCGAAAATCGGCTGGGCGGAATACCCCATCTGTCCTGAATTTACGCCGCGGTTGTTGAAAACCCTGATATTGTGGGTGCTGCTGTCCGCCTCGATGAAGTCATCCGCCATCATGAAGATATCGTTGTTGTAGAAATCGTTGGAGCTGGCCTGCCATTCCTCGCGGTCGGTCTCTCCCTGCTCCGTGATGTCGATGGCATCGTGGAAATAGGCGATGTAATTGTGGCAGACGACATGTCCCTTGCCGTTGATGTCGATGCCGATGAATGACTGGAGGTCGGACAGGCCGACGGTATGGTTGCGCCACAATCCTGTCCAGCCGCGTACATGTTCCTGCGATTCCCTTCCGAGGATCACATTGTCGGCTATGTAGAAATTACGGCTGCCGGGGAACTGTGCGTTGATGGCGCATCCCACGTTTTCGAAACGGCAGTTCCGCACGACGAGGCCGTCGCAGCCCTCCGTATAGCGAAGTCCCGCAAGAACGCCGATCTCGCAGTTCCTGATTGTCATGCCTTCGATATGGATATTGTCCGCGAACATGGTGTCGAACAGACGGTATACGCCGCCGCCGTCGAGAATGACCTCGCCGTCTCCGGCCGCCCGGATGACGATGGGCTGCTCCGGTGTGCCGCTTTTGGTAAGATGATAGCATCCGTGGAAATGCATCCACAGGGGTTCGTAGTAACGCCGGCGGTCCGAAAGATACGTTCCGGCATGGACGAGGATGATATCTCCCGGCTCGATGTCGGCCGGTTGCCAGAGACCGCGGCCCGGGCCGTAGAAGGCGTGCATGATGCCGACAAAGGACGGTTCCTGTTTTTCTCCCTCGTAGTCGGGGGGATACACATGCCGGACGCGGCCGGTCGTCGATGCTTTCGGTTCGGTGCGGGTGGTTACGATGGCCAGGCGTTCGGCCGAGTTGTCGACACCGTCCGGATCGGTCAATGTGAACCTGCATTC
>CAYNWJ010000499.1:0-3215 GCA_964400815.1 uncultured bacterium | reverse complement strand
GCCGGTCTCCCGCTCCTCGATGCGCCGGTCGAAGGCGGCGATGGCCTCGTCGGGATTCCCGGGATCATAGGGGATGCCGAACACGTCCAGCACCGTGCTCTTGTAGGTCACCTCGCGGTTGCGCTCGATGATGGGGCTGGTCTTGAGGTCCACGACCGCCAGCGCCGTGGAGCACACCACCGCCATGATGAGAAGCAGGCCGATCATCCACGCCCGGCTGTTCATGAGGAGCCTCCCCTGCCGTATTTGAATGCCATCACCGCGTCATCGATCACCGCCGCGAACATGTTCATGATGAGAATGGCGAACATCATGCCCTCGGGATAGCCCGACAGATTCCTGATCACGACCGTCACCAGCCCGATCATGAACCCGTAGATCCATTTGCCCGCGGTGCTGAACGGGCAGCTCACCGGATCGGTCACCATGAAGAAGGCCCCGAAGAGGAGTCCCCCGCCCGCGAAATGATGGAGGGGGGAGGCAAACGCTTCGGAATCGACGAGATGCATGATCCCGGCGAGCGCCATCGCGCCGACGAGGGTCGAAAGGGGAAGCCGCCAGTTGGCCACGCGGGTCAGGACAAGAAGCGTTCCGAAGACGAGGATCAGCACCGCCGAGGTCTCACCCAGCGAACCGCCGGTCGTGCCGATCAGCATGTCCCACACACAGGAGGGCTCACCGTTCCTGAACGCGATCAGCGGGGTCGCCGATGTCAACGCGTCCGCCGGGGGCGCCCAGTGCAGGAATCCGCCGAGTTTGCCCTGGATCGGGTCCGACCACATCGAGGCCATGTGCGCCGGGAATGTCACCGCCAAAAACACCCGTCCCACGATGGCTGGATTGAAGATGTTCTTGCCCGTGCCGCCGAAGACCTCCTTGCCCAGGATGATGCCCACCGCCAGGCCCACCGCCGCCATCCAGTACGGGATCGTGGGAGGCAGGGTCATGGGAAAGAGGATGCAGGTCACGAACATGCCTTCGGTGACCTCCTCGTTGTTGGCGACCGCGAAGCCCATTTCGATGACGATGCCGACGATGTAGCAGAGGACCACCACGGCCAGGCTGCGCCAGCCGAAGAGGTATATGGACATGAGCACGGTCGGGGCGGCGGCGCCCATCACCACGGACATGTAGCGCTTGAGGTCGGTGTTGTCGCGGATGTGCGGTCCCGAACGCGGGTTCACCGCCCGCGCCGAGAAGAAGAAGGTGGAGATGGTCTCCCACGCCGGCTGGAGCTTCGAGCCTTCGAACTTGTCGTCGAAGAACTCGATCACCGAGAGCAGCCTGTCAATCAGCGGCTTCATCGGACCTCCCTGCTTTGCGCATGGCGTCGGCGGCCTTCACCACCGATGGGGATATGGCGATCTTCGAGGGGCAGACATAGTCGCACAGTCCGCATCCGATGCAGTCGGCCGGCCGGAACCTGAAACATTCCTCCGTCCGTCCCGCGGTGACATATTTCCAGATGAGGTGCGGGTATATGCCGACCGGGCACACCTCGTCGCAATAGTTGCACTGGACGCAGGGACGTACGCCGCCGTGGGCGCCGCTGTCGAGACGTTTTGGCATGAACGGCAGCGCTTCCGCCACCGTCGTCAGGGAATAGCTGTCCCAGAAAAGGCCGGGACGCATGAAGCGCCAGAGTTCACGGCTGTCCGCCTCGCGTATGACGGCGATCTCCCGGTCGTCGACGCCGACCGCCTCATCGTCGCTCTCCACCGCCGATCCCTCGAAGAGATTGCCCCGGACGATCCTCCAGGGGCCGTTGTCCTCAGACCGGAACAGCCGTTTTCTGAGATGTCCGAATGTCGCGCCCAGCGGGATACGGTACCAGCCGGGCCGGGACACGCCGGGGCCGGCGACGGGGAGCACGCGCTCGCCGAGGGGCTCGCCCCTCGTCATCGTCTTCGCCAGCGTAATGGTGTCCTCGAAGGATATGATGCGGAGCGAGGGTTCCCTGCCGCCGTCGGGGAGAATGAGCGTTTTTCCCGCGGCGTCACGGGCGATGAGCGCCGGATGTTCCTGGGGATAGCGGCCGGACAGATCCTGCACGCGGGCGTTCTCGCCGGAGAGGAGGGGACGGATCACACCGGCGTTCCGGGCGTTGGCGGCGATGATGATCTCCGCGGAGGGAAAGAGGGCGTGCAGTGCAGAAATCCCGGGGGCGAACAGCGAGACGTCCCCGGCCACATCCGGTTTCCATGCCTGATCCAGGGGGCCGTTGTGCACGGCGGCGACAATGACATGCCGTATCGCGCCTGCGTCCGCCGCGGAAAGAATCGGCCGGTCCAGAAGGAGCGCGCAACCGGTGGACCGGAAGACCGAAAACAGTTCGTCGCGATCCATATCACGTGGAGACCGGGGATGTCCCGGTATGCCTCCGGCCGGTCCGGACGGCCTGATGGTCACCCTGCCTCCGTCAACACTTTCGACCGTTCCCGAAACCGGTGCGGCGATCGCAAGTCCCCGGTATGATTCGCTTTCGAAGACGGGCGACCCGGCTTTCAGCGTCCGGCCTTCCTCTGCGACGGGTACGAGACCGTATTCCGCGCGCGGAGGCGCGAGCACGATCCGCTCCGGCCGCTCGACCGTGCCGAGCGCCGCTTCCGCCGCTCCCTCGAAACGCTTGAACGTGTAGCCGCCGGTGAATGCCATGGAAAAATCCGATACGACAGACAGACTCAGTTGATTCATGCGATATTAATCTTTGTAAATGAAGTATTAAAGATACATGAAAATATTTCTGAAAGCAATATATTACTCCGGTGACAAAATACCTTAAACATGTCTCGGGGTTATCAGGAACCAGGAAATCATATACCACAATTGAACTTCCCCGGACTGAACTCGGAGGTAGTAAACCGATGACACTATAACCCCTCCGTCACTGGCGTGACACCTCCCCTGTTCAGGGGGTGAGTGTTGCCTCCCTGCAAAAAGACCCCCCTCGGACGTGCCGTCCGGTCCCCCCTTTCGATGGGGGACAGGGGAGGCTGCCGGAGTCGCGGTGCCTCCCCTCGAAAGGGGAGGTGGCCTCGAAAGAGGCCGGAGGGGTCTGCCTTTTATTGCTCCGGTGACTAAATACCTTAACGATGTCTCGGGGTTATCTGGAGCCAGGAAATCATATACCACAATTGAACTTCCCCGGACTGAACTCGGAGGTAGTAAACCGATGACACTATAACCCCTCCGTCACTGGCGTGACACCTCCCCTG
>CAYNWJ010000498.1:0-3217 GCA_964400815.1 uncultured bacterium | reverse complement strand
GTTTTTTTCAACTTCCTCACGGAGCGACTTGTTGGTCGATGCGATCACGCGGGCGTTGAATTTCAAACGCTTCACTCCGCCGATACGGTAGAATTCGCGCTCTTCCAGAACGCGCAGAAGTTTCACCTGCATGGCGATGGGCATGTCGCCGATTTCGTCGAGAAGAAGCGTGCCGTCCTCGGCGATTTCCAGCTGCCCCTTCTTCGTGGTGCTGCTCGAGCCGGTGAACGCACCTGATTCATGGCCGAACAGTTCGCTCTCGAAAAGGTCGGCCGGAATGGCGCCGCAGTTGATGGCGATGAACGGCTTGGCGGCCATGTCGGGACCGTAGTGGATAAACCGGGCGAGAAGCTCCTTTCCCGTCCCCGTCTCCCCCTCGATCAGAATGGGCACTGTCGGAGAAGCATGGAATTTTTCAGCCAGAACATAGATGTCACGAAGCTTTTTCGAATGTATCGATATCTTGTTGAGGCCCACGTTTTCCCTGAAGGCTTTGCGATATTTCTCGAGTTCGCTTTCCGTTTCGCTGACCCGTTCCTTGACGCTTTCCTCGAAACGGTTGGTGAGCTCCTCGTTCGTCATCTTGAGGGACAGGTGTTCGGAAACACGGTCGATTATCACTGCCAGTTCATCGATGTTGACCGGTTTCTGGAGATAATCGTATGCGCCTTCGCGGAGAGAGGTAATGGCGTTGTCGATGTCATTGTGGCCGGTGATGATGACGATATCGACCATTCTGTCGGGGAGGCTCCGGGCCCGCCTGAGAAATTCGAAACCGTCCATTTTCGGCATGCGGATGTCGGTGAAAACCAGGTGATAGACTTTCCTTTCGAAAAGGTCGAGCCCCTCTTTGCCGTTCGAAGCCGTGTCCACGTCGTGGCCCAGCTCCTCGAGGAACATTGTGAGACTTTGGCGGATGGCTTCTTCGTCGTCGATAAGCAGTATATTCATGCATCATTCTCCTTGCCTGTTCCGGTGACCGGTAATCGCATGATAAACACGGCGCCGCCGTCATCTCCCCGCCGGTATAGAAGCTGCCCCGAATGATCCTGAACGATACCGGCGCTGATGGAAAGACCGAGCCCCGTTCCCTGGCCCACCTCCTTCGTGGTGAAGAAGGGATCGAAAAT
Organism: uncultured bacterium; assembly: GCA_964400815.1. Lineage (GTDB taxonomy): Bacteria > Latescibacterota > Latescibacteria > Latescibacterales > Latescibacteraceae. The sequence continues at coordinate 2,087 of CAYNWJ010000498.1, read as the reverse complement.
CTTGTCGGCCAGATCATCGGAAATTCCGGGGCCGTTGTCGGCGACCTCGAGGCACACCAAACCGTCATCGGAAAAGGTGCGGACCGTAATCCGCTTCTCCTCGCCGTCGAAGTCATCGAGGGCCTGACGGGCGTTCGTGATGAGATTGACAATGACCTGGAAGATGAGATTCGTGTTCATCGCCGTGGGGGGAATGCTTCCGAAATCGGTGTCCACCTCGATATCATGAGCCTTGAGCTGCTGTCCGAGCAATGTGAACACCCGCTCGACCTGGGAATTGAGACCGGCCGATTCCCGGGACGCCGGGAGCCCCTCGCGCGCGAACGCCCGCATGTTGGTTATGATATCCGTCATGCGGCCGACCTGTTCGGTGATGAGGGTAAGGCTTTTCTGCACCTGTTCCTGCTCAAGGCTCCAGCCGTGCTTGAGACCGTACATGATGGTCTGTGTCGAAACATTGATGGCGTTGAGCGGCTGTGTGATCTCATGGATGATGCCGGCGGACATGGTTCCCATGGCCGCCAACCGGTCGGCGCGGATCACAAGCAGCCGGGACTCCTCCGCCTCCGCCTCCTTCTGCTTGCGGATATCGATCTCCAGCTGACGGTTCCAGGCGTTGGCGATGATATGGGACACCGCGCGAAGCATGTTCAGTTCCTTCTCGTCCCACTCACGCGTCTCCTCGACCGTGTCGAACCCGAGCAGCCCCACGACACCGGTTCCGATGCCGAGAGGCATCGCCAGAAGTGATTTCACGCCGTACAGCTCGAAAAACTCCGGTTCGTCACAGCCCGATTCGCCGGCGAACGGGTAGAGAAACGGCCGGCCGGCATGTATCGAATCGTACAGGTCGCCCACCTTGTCGAACGGTATGGTTTCGGGACAGACATGTTCCTCGCCGATCGAGGAGGACCTCCAGCATGCGAGACGCCTCATCGTCCTCGATTCCTCGTCGAATCCATAGAGATATGCGCGGCCACAATCGACATCACGCCCGATGATCGCGATGATATCCTGATAGACCATCGCCGGCTCGTCGGCGCGGGCGATCAGCTCCGTTATGCGGGCTATCATGGTTTCCTGGCGGAGCCGGGACTGTATCTCCTCCGTGGCCCGTTTCCGCTCGGTCACATCGCGCATGACGAAGGTCACCGTCATGATGGCCTTTTCGATGTAGGAACTCATGACATTGCCTTCGAAATACAGTTCCCCGCCGTCGCTGGCGATCATCACAGTTTCGAAGGGCTGCACGGAAGCGCCCTCGCGGATGGTTACCATGAGCGCCCTGAAGAAATCGCGGTACTGTTCCGCCAGACAATCCGTGAACGTCATCCGGAAAAAATCTTCCTCGGTATAGCCGAGTGTGGCGTGCCATGCCGGATTGACATAGATGAACCGGCCCTCGGAATCCACACAGATTATGAGATCGGTGGTGGTCGCAAAGAGATCGTGATGCTCTTTTTTGAGTTTCTCGAATTCACGGAGCTCGCGGCGCCTGCGGTCACGGTATTCGACCGCCTGCGCGATCTTTTCGATGATCTGCCGCGCTTCGGAAGGTTTTTCGATTACTGAAAACACGGCGCCCTTGTTGATTGCGTCCAGATAGAGTTCCCTGTCGCCGTAACCGGTGAGCAGGAGTTTGACGACGTCGGGATAGAGCTTGTTGGCCTCGACGATCAGTTCGAGGCCCGTCCCCCCCTCCATGAGATGATCGGTGAGAAGAATATCGAAGGTTTCATCTTTCATGAGGTTCAGGGCGTCTTTGAAACATGCCGCCGACACGACCTGGTACCCCTGGGTTTCCAGAAGCCGTGTGATGACCCTGCGCACTGATTCCTCGTCATCGACGACAAGAATGGAGGCTGTATCCTCGACCATGCATGCTCCTGAACTGTCGGGTAAAGGGGTGGCTCTTATCAGGGAATTACAATATGTCATACCATCGATGCAAAGTCAACCGGCCGTGTGACAGAATCATGCACCCTCATCGGCCCGGACGCCGCATTATCCCGCAACCTCCCGCACCGTTTCGATCATGATGTCGATGTCGCGTTCCCCGAGATAGGGGTGCGACGGCAGCGTCAGGA
>CAYNWJ010000497.1:0-3218 GCA_964400815.1 uncultured bacterium | reverse complement strand
ACCTCCCCTCGAAAGGGGAGGTGGCTTCGCAAGAAGCCGGAGGGGTCTGCCTTTTCAGGCTCGTTGTCATCTACTCCCCGTCCAGCATCTTCCTGACGGCGATGGCGAGGACGCGCGGGGTGAAGGGCTTCTGGATGAAGGTCACGCCGGGATCGAGCATGCCGTGGTGGACGATGGAATTGTCGGTGTAGCCGGACATGTAGATCACCCTGAGGGCGGGATCGCGGGCGGTGAGGGTCCCGGCGAGCTCCCTGCCTCCCATGCGCGGCATGATGACGTCGGTCAGCACGAGATCGACCGCCCCGCCGAGCTCGTCATACTTCTGGACGGCCTCCTCGCCGTGAATGGCGGATACCACGCGGTAGCCGAGGCCGCCGAGGATGCGCCCGATCATGGCGCGGACGCTGGTCTCGTCCTCGACCACCAGAATGGTCTCGTCGCCGCCGGCGGTCTCGGCGTCCGAATGGGCCGTGACCGCGGGGCCCTCCTCCCGTGTCCGCGGGAGATAGATCTTGAAGGACGATCCCTCCCCCGGCTCGCTGTAGGCCCAGATGACGCCGCCGTTCTGCTTCACGATGCCATAGCAGGTGGACAGCCCCAGCCCCGTTCCCCTGCCGCGCGTCTTGGTGGTGAAGAAAGGCTCGAAGATACGCCCGAGGGTCTCCTCGTCCATGCCCGCGCCGGTGTCGCTCACCGCCATCATGACATGCTCCCCCTCCTTCGCGCCCAGATGCGCGTTCGTGTAGTCCCGGTCGAAGACCACGTTCTGCGTCTCGATGGTGAGCGTGCCGCCCTCCGGCATGGCGTCGCAGGCGTTCACCACCAGGTTGGTGAGGAGCTGTTCCATCTGGCCCGGATCGACCTTGATCTGCCAGAGGTCCTGGCCGGGTATGAACACGATCTCGATGTCCTCGCTCACGATCCTCCTGAGCATGGCCTCCATGTCCATGAGCAGGCGGTTGAGGCCGACCACGCGGGGACTGGCGATCTCCTTCCGCGAGAAGGCGAGGAGCTGGCGGGTGAGACGGGAGGCGCGGTCCGCCGTCCGCCGTATCTCCAGAAAATCATCGTGGAACCTGTCCCCCTCCTTCAGGTCCATGAGCGCCAGTTCGCTGGTGCCCCCGATGACCGTGAGGAGGTTGTTGAAATCGTGGGCGATCCCCCCGGCGAGACGGCCGACCGACTCCATCTTCTGGGCCTGGAGGAACTGCTCCTCGGCGCGGCGGCGTTCGGTGACATCCTCCACGCCTGCCACGGCGACGGGGTTCGTTTCTTCCGGCAGGACCATCGTGCCGCCGGTGACCCGCACCCATCGTACGGCCCCGTCCTTCCGGATATAGCGTTTTTCCAGGGGATCGAAGGGCAGGCCGTCATCGAGGGCCCGGTCGATGCGCGGGCGCTCGCTCTCCCAGTCCCCGGGGTGGGTGATGTCCTCCACCGTCCGCTCCAGAAGCTCGTCGGCCGTGTATCCCACGATGTCGAGGAAGGCCGGGTTGGCCCGGAGGAAGCGCTGGGTGACGGTGTCAACGAGGGCGATGCCCACCGGGCTCGTCTCGAACACGCTCCTGAACCGCTCCTCGCTCTCGCGCAGGGCCTTCTCGGCTTGGCGGCGTCCCGTGATGTCCGTGCTGATCCCCACCATGCCCGACGGGTTCCCTCCGGCGTCCGGGAGCACACTGGTCCGTACGTCCAGCAGGATGCGGGAGCCGTCGGCGGCGATGTTCACCACCTCGCCCCGCCATTCCCCGTCCGCGCGGGTGCGCTCCACGATCTCCCGCTGGACGGCGCCTTCGGCCGGGTCCTCGCCGAAGGCCCCGACATGTCCGCCGATCAGCTCGTCCCGCGTCTTTCCCAGCGCCCGGCACGCGGCCTCGTTGACGTACATCACGCGCCCCTCCATGTCCGTGGCGGTGACCACGTCGCTGATGCTGTCCAGGATGGAGGCCTGGAAGCGGAGCTCCTCCTCCCAGATCCTGCGCCCGGTGATCTCCCGGCTGACCACCAGCACCTCGGTGACCGTCCCCGCGGCGTCACGCTTCACCGCGACCGCCCGGTTGTCGTACACCCGCCCGGCATACTCCAGCTCATAGCTTTCGTCCCCGCCCGTCTCGAACACACGGCTCACGTTCTCCTCTATGACCGCGAAGGTTTCGGGCGGGAAGAAGTCCCTCACGTTCTTTCCGGTGAAATCGTCCGGTGACAGGCCCACGCTCCTGAGCCCGCGGCCGTCGCAGAACAGGTAGTTCATGGCGCGGTCGACGATCAGCAGGGCCCCGTCGGGGAAGTTCTCGGCGAAACTCCGCAGGCGTCTCTCGCTCTCCTCGCGCGCCAGCTCCGAGCGCCTGCGTTCCGTGATGTCGGTGATGATGGAGAGCACGCCCACGATTCTCCCGCCGTCCCGCAGGGGGAAATAGGCGACCTCGATGTGACGCTCCCCCCGGCCGGGGTAGCCGCGGGTCATTTCGAATTTGACGCTCTCCCCCGCCAGGCAGCGGTCGAGATGGGGCTTCACGTGGTTCTCGAAGGCCTCCTCCCCCAGGACCTCGGAGGCGTGCCGTCCGCGCATCTCATCGGCGTCGACCCGGTTGTAGTCGCAGAAGGCCCGGTTGACGAACAGGTACCGGCCTTCGCGGTCCACGGCGGCCACGAGCCGGTCGGTGCTCTCCACGGCGTGGCGGTAGGCGCGGAGCTGTTCCCCGGCGCGCTTGCGGTCGGTGATCTCGATCACGAAGCCGTGCAGGGCCGCGGGATTTCCGTCACCATCCCGCTCGATGGCGATACGGTCCTCCACCCAGCGGACCCTGCCTTCGGCGTCGATGATGCGGTATTCCATGGCGAGTTCGGCGTCCCCGCGGCCGCAGGCGAGACGTATCACCCCCCGGCAGCGGAACCGGTCGTCGGGATGGATGATGTTCACATAGCTGTCCTCGTCCTCTCCGACAAGTCTTTCCGGCGAGAAGCCGAAACGGGAGACCGACGGGCTGACATGGGTGATGCGGTATTCTTCGCCGGCGTCCGCGCGGTAGAACACGACGGGGCCGTTCTCCAGCGCGTGCGGCGGGATCGTGGGATTGGGATTGCTGCTTTCAGGCATGGGTACGCGAATGCCCCCGTGGTGGAAGGAGGTCCGTTGCACGATTTTCTGTATAATGACATAAAGATAGCCGGTTATCCAGTTAAGTCAGCATCGATATACGTTGATATTGACCGGGCCATAA
>CAYNWJ010000496.1:0-3227 GCA_964400815.1 uncultured bacterium | reverse complement strand
ACATCAGGACCTCGCTCAAAAAAACGCTTACTGAGGGTGCGGGGCTCTCCATCGATTTCACCGACGAGGTGACGCTCCTCAATGCGGACACCCTCCGGGACTACCGCATGCTGATCGTCTTCCGGGACGGGATGCTGTGGCCGAACGGATACGGCAGCGGCGGGGCGTATCCCGGACGGGGATCGGACGTGGAGATTCGGAGCGTGCCGCCCCTGCCGGAGACGGAGTCGAAGCCGGTGATGTGGCTTACTGCGGAACAGGGGCGCGCGGTGCGGGAATTCGTGGAGAACGGCGGTTCGGCGTATTTCTTCCACAACAACAGCCACGTGTCGCTTGCCAGCGAGGACTACCGTGATGTGGAGGGCGCGGTCTATACAGGGCACCCGCCGATACGGGCCTTCTGGGTGAAGATCGTCAACCGCGGGCACCCCATCACGCGTGGAGTGAACGATTTCCTCGTGGTGGACGAGCAGCACTATGTGAACTACGACAAGGGCCGGGAGCATGTGCTCATGCGGAGCGAGAACGCCGACGGCCTGTCATACGGCGATCAGGGGACGGGCTGCGAGGCCGGCTGGGCGTACGACTACGGTGAAGGTCGCGTGTGCTTCATGGCGCCGGGCCACATGATCACGGCCATGTGGAACCCGGAGTATGTCAAGCTCCAGAAGAACGCGGTGAAATGGCTTCTCAGGGAAACATGACCGGAATTGCACGGCCGGCGCATATCACGATCCGTCACCATGGGAGGTACATGATCGATGAGCCTGAAACGGGAACTTCGTTTCATTGATGTGTACAGCATCGCAACGGGAGCGATGATCAGCTCGGGGCTGTTCGTCCTGCCGGGGCTGGCGCATGCGAAGGCCGGGCCCGCCGTGGTGTTCTCATATTTACTGGCGGGGCTGCTGGCGCTGCCGGGCATGTTGAGCCAGGCCGAACTGGTCTCGGCGATGCCCCGCGCGGGCGGGACCTATTTCTATGTCATGCGGAGCATGGGGCCTGCCGCGGGAACGGTGGACGGTCTCGTGACATGGTTTTCCATGTCGCTCAAGACGACGCTGGCCCTGGTCGGCATGGCGGCGTTCACCAGCTATTTCATCGATGTGGATATCCGTCTCATCGGAGCCGTTCTCGCGCTGTTCTTCATCACCATCAACATCATCGGCATCCGCGAGGCGGGACGTCTTCAGATGGTCTTGGTGGCGGGCCTTCTGGCGATTCTTGCCGTCTATATATGCGCAAGCGCCCGGCACATGAACGTGTCGCACCTCACACCCTTCGCACCCCACGGCATCGAAGGCATCCTCGCGACCGCCGGTTTCGTGTTCATATCCTATGGCGGACTGCTCAAGGTGGCGAGTGTGGCCGAAGAGGCGCACAATCCTTCGGTCAATCTTCCGCGCGCCATGATACTCTCCCTCATGACGGTCATCGTGATCTATACGGTGGCGGTGTTCGTGACGACCGGCGTGCTCGACGGCGTGGTGCTCAACGGTTCCCTGACGCCCCTGACGGACGGCGCGAACGCGGTCCTCGGACGCAGGGGCGGCATAGCATTGAGCATCGCCGCCATGCTGGCTTTCATCTCCACGGCCAACGCCGGCATCATGGCGGCCTCCCGGTATCCACTCGCCCTCGCCCGCGACAACCTCCTGCCGTCAGCTTTCGGCGAAGTCAACATGCGCCTGGGCACGCCGGTCAACGCGATCATCCTCACCGGCGTCATGATCGTGGCCTTTCTGTTTGTCAATCTCGATTTTCTGGTGAAGACGGCGTCCACCGTGCTGGTTCTGACCTTCATCTTTTCCTGCCTCTGCGTCATCATCATGCGGGAAAGCGGCGTGCAGAACTATCAGCCGAAATTCACCGTCCCCCTGTATCCGTGGGTTCAGGGCGCGGGCATCATACTGTACATGGTCCTCATCGCAGAGATGGGACGTGAGGCAGTCTATTCCGGGCTTGCCCTTGTCGCGTGCGGCCTGTTCGTGTATTGGTATTACGGCAGGGTGCGGTCGAACAGGGAATTTGCGCTTCTGTACCTCATCAAGCGCATTACGGCGAAGGAACTGACGACCATTGACCTGGACAATGAACTGAAAGATATCATCCGCGAGCGTGACGACATCGTCAAGGACCGTTTCGACGAGATCGTGGAGAACTGTCTCGTACTGGACATCGAAGAACACATAACGGTGGACGATTTTTTCGAAATAGCCGCGGAAAAATTGTCATCACGCCTGTCGATTTCTCCTGAGGAAATCAAACGTCTGCTCATCGAGCGGGAAAAGGAGAACAGCACCATCATCGCCCCCGGTCTGGCAATTCCGCATATCATCATCGAGGGCGAGCAAACCTTCGACATCCTGCTTGCCCGGTGCAAACCGGGAATAACCTTTTCCGACAAGTTCGACGATATCAAGACCGTATTCATTCTGGCCGGCACCAGCGACGAGCGTAACTTCCATCTCCGCGCGCTCTCGGCGATAGCGCAGATCGTTCATTTTCATCAGTTTCCGAAAAGGTGGATGTCGGCCCGGGGAAAAGACGGGCTCCGGGATGTCGTTCTTCTCGGAAGAAGAAAGCGTCTGTAGCGCCACTGATTATGGAAAGAGAAAGAATGCATCACATATAGTGAACGGGGGCGAACCATGAAACGACGGGGATTTCTCTCCACTGCGGCGATGGGTGCGGGCGGTGCGATACAACAGGGCTGTTCCGGTGCGGGCCGGACGGCGAAACTCCACGAGGGACCGGGATTCGATGTCCATCCATTCCTCAGGAACAACCCCGGCGCCGTGTTCATTCACATGACCGACATCGCGACCAAGTGTGACGCCGACGGCATCCGGGGCGTGGGAGAACGGCTCTCCCGCGACCTGATCGTCCCGGCACCCTCCGGCGGCTATCCTCTCGACACCACCATCGTGATCAAGCCGAATTTCACCGGCGCGCGGCCCATGGACGGCCATCCGGTCTATGAAAAGCTCGGGACCAACACCGATCCCCATTTCATCGAGGGCTGGATTCGCGGCATGCGCGGCGCGGCACCCGGCGAATATTTCATACGGGAAAGCGGCTCCCCCCATTTCTGGGAGGACATGGGCTACTATGCCATGGCCAAGCGCGCCGGGGCGGACCTCAGGGACCTCTCTTCCATGGACATGTGGGAGCTGGACCGTGACAGGGACCTGAACTTCGTGAAGATTCCCGATGGTGTCGTGTTC
>CAYNWJ010000495.1:0-3233 GCA_964400815.1 uncultured bacterium | reverse complement strand
GCTTCGTGATGCTCGTGAGCGTGAACGACAGCTCGTCACCCAAGCCGCGCGAGATGCTCGACCTGATTTTCAGCGACGGCGGCACGGCGGTGGCCACCCGTATCGAGCAATATGCCGAGCGGAACGGTTCTCTCATTCCCCTGATGGAGCTCACATGGTGACCGGCCGCGTTTCGACCGGCACATGTTTCGCATCGGTGATACCGGTAATCAGAAGAAGAAAATTATAACCAGAAAGAAACGAGGAACGAGTTTTGAAAACGGATATCATAATCAACGCATCGACCCACGAGACACGCATCGCCATCCTCGAAGAAGACAAGATGGTGGAGATCTAGGTCGAACGCCCCGACAACGAACGCATGGTCGGTGACATCTACAAGGGAAAGGTCAAGGCGGTCATTCCGGGCATTCAGGCCGCATTCGTGGATATCGGCATGGAGAAGAGCGCGTTTCTCCATGTTTCCGATGTGAGCGATACATCGATCGATTTCGTCGCACAATATGACGACGAGGACGATGACGACGAGGACGATGACGACGGCGGCGGGGGGGGCGGAAACAGAAAGTCCCAGAAAGGAAGGGGCCGCGGCGGCCGCAGCAGGGGACGCGACAGGAAATACCAGCCCATCGAATCGATGCTGAAGAAAGAACAGGAACTCATGGTCCAGGTGACCAAGGAGCCCATTTCCACCAAGGGCGCGCGCATCACTTCCCAGGTTTCCCTTCCCGGCCGGTTTCTTGTGATGATGCCGGGAAGCAACAAGGTGGGTGTTTCACGCAAGATCGAGTCCTGGGACGAACGCAAGCGTCTCAGAAAGATAGCAAAAAAATACAAGCCCAAAGGCGTGGGACTCATCATCAGGACGGTGGCCGCCGGCCGCGACGAGGAGACCATCGCCAACGAGATCAAGGAACTGTCATCGAACTACGACACCTTCCAGAAGAAATTCGATACATCCAAGGCGCCCGCCCTCATTCACAAGGCCATGGGGATGACATCGGGGATCATCCGTGATCTCCTCAGCGACGACGTGGAGAAGGTGGCGGTGGATTCGAAGGAGCACTACGAAGAGATCCGCTCGTACCTCAAAACCACATCGTCAAAACTCATGCACAAGGTGATTCTCTACAAGGGCAAGGAGCCCATTTTCGACCATTTCAACCTCGAGGAGGAGATCGACAACATCTTCAGCAGGAAAGTCTGGCTGAAGACCGGCGCCTTCCTCGTCTTCGATCATACCGAAGCCCTCACCGTCATCGACGTCAACAGCGGACGCAATATCGGCAAGTCCAACCAGGAAGAGACCATCCTCAACATCAACCTGGAGTCCGCCATCGAGATCGCCCGCCAGCTCAGGCTCAGGGATATCGGCGGCATCATCGTGATCGACTTCATCGACATGATGAACCTCGATCATCGCAGGCGTGTGGAAGACACCTTCGCAGACGCCCTCAAGAACGACCGTTCGAAGATATCGATTTCCCAGATCAGCGAATTCGGACTGATGGAGATGACCCGGCAGCGCGTCCGCCCGAGCCTGATCCATACTTTCGCCGAATCATGTCCCACCTGCGGCGGCATCGGCATGGTTCAGGGCCGGGACACCACGGTGACCAAGATCGAGCGCTGGCTTGCCCGCGCCGAGGCGTTCGGCAGAGAAAAGAACTATACCGTATTCGTCCATCCCGCGGTTTTCGAATATCTCATCGAGAACGAGGAGGACCGCCTGAAAACACTCCGATCATGCACGAATCTTTCCATCGATGTCGTGGCTGACTCGAAGATCGACATAGACGAATTCCACTGTTTCTCGAATGTCGGTGGTGACGATGTTACCGAGGATTACACCGCCAGCCGTAAGCTGACCGCGAAAAAGAACGGTAAAAAAGGCGGCGGCTCCGGACGGAAGAACGGTGGAGGCGGCAGAACAGGCGGCGGATCGGGCGGCAGGAATGTGGACCCTGACCAAAAAGACCGGAGCAGGGAGGAAGAGCCCGCTCCGGAAAACAAATACGGACGCAGGCCGAAACCCAAACGCCGCTGAGGTTTTCCCGCATCTTCCAAAGAACCGATCGAAAGGGCCGGAGCTTGCTTCCGGCCCTTTCTCATTGATCGGGATGGCCCGTTGTGCTGCCACTAATTTTCGCTCAGTTCGAGCACTCTGCCGTTGATGACGAGGGTCACCGTTTTCTTCGGTGTGTTGACGACCGAGGTCCCGTCGTCGTTGTATGTCGTGTTTGCCGCGGCGTTGTTGTTGATTACACGGCTGGCGGGAATGGACTGCATCTTCACTTCCGTCAGAGTGACAATGTTTTCTCCGCCGTTACGGTCGGTGATATTGGCGGCGATGGCATCCGGCACCCTGAAGCCCTGTGGAGAATAACTCTGGGCCGGGCAGGCCGAAGCGGCCAGGACGACGACCGCCAGTACAGACAGCATCAAGACACTCTTTGGAACGTTCATGGCAGTGCTCCTTTCTCATGATCACGCATGAAAAATACTTATCACCACGTTCGATCACACGCAGGCGGCGCCGCACTGCCGATCTGTTTGTTACGGCATATTAGATCGTGGTTTCGGCGCGGGGGTTTAACGGGTCACGATAAAAAACAAAATATCGTTAAAATTTCGTGCAGTCTGTGGAGGGCCTTCTGCAAGGGGGGGGTTACGGTTCGTCGAAGGTGGTCACCTTGAGGTCGTCGATTCATATTTTCTGTTCGTGGGGGACGCCGGGTCCGAAACAGTGACCCATGAGAAGCTGGGAAACTTTCTTTCCAACAATACAAAACAAGAGTCACTTTCCTCGTGGAGGCACCGGAAGAGCTCCAATAGTGTGGCATAATTGGTACATATCAACCGGTTCTCGAGGCGGCGCCGGTGGTATGCAACCGGAACTACCGATGTATAAATATCACCTGAAGGAAGAAATGCGCGGGATACAATTCTTTAATCACATAAATATCAATATAATACAACGACATATGGTTTTCTGGAACCGGCGCGTGCAATATGGAATGGAAATGGCAATGATATAAACAACGATGATAAGCCGCATATTCGCTGTGACGGATGGTCGATCAGGTAAACAAACTACCTGATGTGATGTTGCATGCGGCCTTAAGTCGTTGGACTGAGTAATAAGATACTAGGGACGCCTTCGGCAGAGGCGTGTCCCGGATTGCGTCCCTAATTTTCTGTAAAATTTGGCAAACGTAAAAAGTGAGCCGATA
>CAYNWJ010000494.1:0-3238 GCA_964400815.1 uncultured bacterium | reverse complement strand
AACACCCAGCCCCTCATGCCTCCCTGGGGCGGCAGGGAGAAGCGTCTGGGCAACAATCCCCTCATCATCGCCGTGCCGCGTCCCGGCGGGCACATCGTGCTGGACATGGCCATGTCCCAGTTCTCCTTCGGGAAAATGGGCATCCATCGCAGGTCCGGCGAGCCCCTTCCCCTGCCGGGAGGATACGACGCCGAAGGGAATCTCACCGACGACGCCGGGGCCATCCTCGACACCCGTCGCCCCCTGCCCATCGGCTATTGGAAAGGATCGGGGCTGGCGCTCATGCTCGATCTCATGGCAGCCCTCATTTCCGGGGGACGGGCCACCGAGGCGCTCAGGGACGAGACCGACGAATTCCTGGTGTCGCAATTCTTCATGGCGTTCTCCCTCGACAGGCTGGGGGACGCTCGCGCCGCCGAACGACTCGCCGCGGAGGTCGTGGACTTTGTGAAATCATCGTCGCCCGCAGAGGACGGTGGCGAGGTCCGCTATCCCGGTGAGGGCACCCTCCGCGCACGGGCCGAAAGCGTGGAAAAAGGCGTGTTGGTGGACGACGATGTCTGGGAAACGGTGCGGGGGATGTGATGTCCCGCAATTATTGGTAATTCGACATGAAAAGAAGGGATCAAATGCCCGATAGACCGACATACGGGGAGCTGGAACAACGGCTCCGGGAACTGGAAAACGTCGAAGCGGAAAAAAGAAAGCTCGAGGAAGCCCTCGCCGAGCGGAAAAAAGAGCTTCGATGCGTGCACGAAATGGCCCGGCTCATCGAAATCCCGGAAATCACGGTCGATGACATCCTCCAGGGCATCGCCGATATCATTCCACCCTCCTGGCATCATCCAGAAAACACCTGCGTACGTGTCCTTTTCCACGAACGGGAATTCCTTTCGGAGAACTTCCGGGAAACGGAATGGTCGCAGGGCGCCGATTTTATTGTGAACGGTGAAAAAGCCGGCTCCATCCAGGTCTTTCGCACCGATGCGTCCGATGATGAAAACCGGCCGTTCCTCGAGGAGGAACAGGCCCTTCTCGATCTCATGGCCGAGCGGCTCGGGCGCGTCATCGAGCGTATCCATGCGCAGGAGGCGCTTCATGAGAGCGAGGAGCGGTTCCGCACCTTTTTCATGAACAGTCTCGACGCAGTATTGATCACGTCACCGGACGGATCCATTGAAACGGCGAATCCGGCCGCATGCAAGCTCTTCGGAATGAGCGAAAGCGAGCTATTGAGCGGAGGAAGGGAAGCGGTTGGTGACGCGGCCGATCCCCGTATTCCCGCCGCGCTGGAAGAACGAAAACGCACCGGTCATTTCCACGGCGAGCTCAATTTCAAGCGGAAGGACGGTTCGGTTTTTCCGGGAGAGGTCTCATCGTCCCTGTTCAGGGACAGACACGGGAAAATGCGATCCGCGATGATCATTCGGGACAGAAGCGAGATACAAAAAATCATGGACGAACTGCGCGAATCCAGAGCCATTCTCAAGGCCGCCCTTGACAACAGCCAGGCGGGCATCGCCATCGCGGAGGCTCCCGACGGCGCACTTCGGTATGTCAACGATGCCGGTCTCCTGATCCGCGGCGGCTCGAGGGAGGAGATCGTCAACGGCGTTGGTGTGAACGAGTATGTGTCCTCGTGGCGGATACTGGATCTGGACGGAACGCCCCTCGAGCGCGATGAGGTCCCCCTGACCCGGGCGCTGCTCTATGGGGAAACGAATTCGCGGGAGTTCATCGTCCGCCGATCCAACGAAGAGGACCGTATCGTGTGGGCGAACGCCGCTCCGATCCGCGCCGAAAACGATGAAATCATCGCGGCGATCGTCGTGTTTCTCGATGTCACCGAACGGAAGCTCATGAATCAGGAACTGCATGAGCGCGAGCGGTATCTCGCGACCATCCTCGATACGACGGCGGACGGATTCTTGGTGCTCGGCAACCACGGAAAAGTCGTTGAGGTGAATAACGCCTATTGCCGGATGTCCGGATACAACCGGGACGAATTGATCGGCATGGGTATCGGTGACCTGGATGTCGATGAGACGACGGAAATGACGGCGGAAAGAATCACGCGCATCATTGAAATCGGCTCGGAGATCTTCGATGCCCGCCACCGGCGAAAAGACGGGAGCATATTCCCCGTCGAGATTTCCGTGACATATCTCAAGGAAAAAGGAGGCCGGTTCATCTGCTTCTGCCGGGACCTGACAGAGCGCAAGGAAGCCGGGGAAGCTCTTCGTGCAAGCGAGGAGCTGCTCAATGAAACCGGCGACCTTGCGCTGGTCGGCGGATGGGATATCGACTTCGATACGGACGAAGTCATTTGGACGAAAACGACGAGAAAGATTCACGAGGTGCCGGACGATTTCCGCCCGACCGTCGAAACGGCCGTCACATTCTATCCCGGTGAAAGCGGCAGAAAAATTGTCGAAGCGGTCACCGCCGCCCGTGAAAAGGGTATTCCCTACGATTTGGAACTCGAGTTCGAGACCTATACCGGCCGGAGACGCTGGGTGCGGGCCGTGGGAAAGCCGGAATTCAGGGACGGCGCATGCGTACGGCTTCACGGGACGTTTCAGGATATTACCGAGCGCAAGATTGCCGAGGATGAAATTCGAAAGCGGACAAACCTCCTGGAGCGGATATTCGAAATTCTGCCCATCGGTCTCTGGATTGCCGACAAGGACGGCACGCTTCTACGGGGAAATCCCGCTGGTGTGGCCATATGGGGCGCCGAACCGCATGTGCCGATATCAGAATACGGCGTCTTCAAGGCATGGCGGCTGCCCTCGCACGAGCCGGTCGAGGCTGAAGAATGGGCGCTCGCCAAGACGATACGGAACGGTGAAACCATTGTCGACGAAATGCTCGAGATCGAGGCATTCGACGGCACAAGAAAGATCATACTCAATTATACCGCGCCGGTGCTCGATGAAAACGGCTCGGTGGACGGCGCCATCGTGGTCAATCTCGACGTCAGCGAGCGGAAGGAACTGGAGAATCAACTCGCCCAGGCCCAGAAGCTCGAGTCCGTCGGCCGTCTCGCCGGCGGGGTGGCCCATGACTTCAACAACATGCTGAGCGTGATCACCGGCAATGCTGAGCTTCTGCTCAACGAACTCGGCCCGGAAAACCCCAGCTATCCCGATCTTCTCGAGATCCAAGGCGCGGCTCTACGTTCCGCCGACCTCACGCGCCAGCTCCTCGCCTTCGCCCGCAAACAGACGGTCGCTCC
>CAYNWJ010000493.1:0-3242 GCA_964400815.1 uncultured bacterium | reverse complement strand
GGAACGACAACACGTTTTCTCTCGTCATGGCCGAGATCAACAATTTCAGGGAAGGCATGGAGACCTATACCCCCGAATGCATCGACTTCATCCTGGCACGGGTGGCCGAGATATTCACCAGGTCCCTCAGGCGCTCCGATGTCGTCGGCCGGTGGGCGGGCGAGGAGTTCATAGCCCTTCTTCCGGAAACCAGCCTCCAGGGCGCCGTTTCAGCGATGGAGAAGATCGTCGAGAACCTGGACGCCACCGGATTCAGGCATGACGGATCCGAAGTCCCCGTAACCATGACACTGTGCGCCGGTCTTTTCGATCATGACATGGAACTCAAGGAATTCACCAACATGGCCTACGAACGTCTCGACGATCTCGAAACAAGCGCGGACAACCGCATCATCACGGTGGACACCAGCGCCATTCCCTCCTGATCGCCGGCCGGCGAATCATATCCCGCACGACAGCACAAAAACCTGCCGTCCAGTATCCGGCTCATCATCCTCCGGTCCGCATCCTACTGAAGCTCCGGCGTTCCGTCGAAGGTCAGCCGGATCACCGTGTCGTGGGGATCGCGGCGGCCATCGGGAATCTTCACGATCGTTCCGAACGACCCTGATCCCGTCTCAACAGCCGTACCATCGATGAGAGAGGCGGAAACCAGCGATGCGCCCATGTCCGGCAGGGCCACGACCGTGTCGGAACCCGACAGGACATGCAGATAGACCGTGGAGCCGCGATGGGTGGTGACGCCCCAGCTTTGGGGCGGTATCGGGCCGCCGCGGGTGCCGTATATGCTCTCCCCGTTCACGTCGAGCCACGCGCCGATCTCCCGGAGACGGTCCGCCTGTCGTTCCTCGATGCGTCCGTCCGGCATGGGGCCGACGTTCAGGAGAAGATTGCCGTCTCCGCCCGCGCACATCACGAGGGTGCGTATGCATTCCCCGAGAGATTTCATGGTGTCGTCAGGCTTCCAGGCCCATTGACGGCAGATGGTGATGCAGGATTCCCACGGCCGGTCGGTCTGATAGAAGCCCACATGCTGCTCCGGTGTGTCGAAATCACCCTCCAGGCCGCACCGGTTGTTGATAATGACCCCGGGCTGGAGGGAGCGTATCGTTTTGAAGAGATTGCCGGCATCCCAGTCACGGGCCCATTGCGGATCATAATGGGCCTCGCCCCCGCTGCCGCTCATCGGATGGATCTGGAGACCGTCGAACCACATCACGTCCACCCTGCCGTAATTCGAGCACAGTTCCCGCACCTGGTCATGCATGAAACGGATATACGACTCGTGCCGCCCGGTCCTGTAGTCCGGATGATACCAGTCCACCGGGGAATAGTAAAACCCCAGCCGTATTCCCGCATCGTGGCAGGCGTCCGCCAGTTCCTTCACCACATCCCGCCCGAAGGGGCAGGCGGGGCTTGTTATCTTGTAGTCGGTGACATCGCTGTCGAACATGCTGAAGCCGTCGTGGTGCTTCGTGGTGAACACCAGATACCGCATGCCCGCGTCACGGGCGAGCGCCACCCATTCGGCGGCGTCGAACTCCACGGGGTCGAAACTGCGATAGAGGTTGTCGTATTCCTCCACCGGGATGCTTCCCGTTCCACCGCCGCGCCATCCCCGGCGCTCGCCGCCACGGGACCAGCCGATCTCGGTTCCCTTCAGACTGACCGGTCCCCAGTGAATGAACATCCCGAATCTCGCGTCGCGCCACCATTCCATATCTTCGGGCGACGCTTTGAGCCAGGGCTGCGCCGACGGTCCGCGCAATCCCGGCAGGATGAGAAGGAGAACGAAGAAAACAATCGCCGAAGAGCGTGCCACGTTCATTCCTTTCGCGTGCGGTTCCATTGTTGCGGGTTCATCCAGACCGGCGGCGGGCAATCCGCACCGCGCTCCAGACCATGCGCATCGGGAGTCTGACGGCTCAGAGCGCCCGCAGATCGTCGTGGATGCCCTTGACGGCCCTCGCGAAGATGTTGACGTCGACGGATATTGAAATATATTTCACGCCCAGGTCCTTGTAGCGTTTCGCCGTCTCGATGTTGTCGACATAGATGCCCATGTTCTTTTTCTTCTCGCGGCATTTGTCCACGAGCTTGGAAATCTCGCCGACAAGACGGGGATCGTCCACCTGGCCTGGAATGCCGAGGGACTGGGACAGATCGTAGGGGCCCACAAAAATCACATCGATGTCCTCGACGTCGATGATCTCGTCGAAACGCTCGATTCCTTCGACTCCCTCGATGTGAATGATGACGGCGACATCCTCGTTCTGCGACTGGAAATACTCGTTCTTGTCCATGAGGCCGCCGTTGGCCGCCATCACGAATGCGCACACGCCGCGCCGGCCCTTGGGATGGAACTTGGAGAAACGGCGCACCTTCTCCGCATCCTCGCGGCACTGGATCTGGGGGATCTGCACGCCGGCCACACCGAGATCGAGGGTGCGCTGTATCTCGATGTCCATCAGTTTTCCCACCCGCACGACAGGATACATGCCCGTCCGCCAGGCAGTCTGTACGAGCGGGAATGTCTCGCGTATACCATTGGGACCGTGCTCGTTGTCGAGGATGACATAGTCGAACCCCGCATCACCCATCACCTTGATGAAAAAGGGGTCGTTCGTTTTGGCGAAAATACCGTACACGGTATCCTTTTCATTCAGAAAATTTTTGAAACTTTTCATGGTTCCTTCCATGTTCTGGGATCGTTGATTGTGATACGCGCCACAGGGCCTTCAATCGAGAGGCATCGGATTGCACAGGTTCTTTTCGCAGTCGGCCACCCGTCCGCAATTGAAACAGATGAATTTCGGGTCGGTGACAAGGGTCTTGATCTTGTCGAATTTCTCCTGGCTCGCCAGCACACAGATGTGGCCGGTGTGATCGCCTGTGCATTTCTTTTCTGCCATTGCCGTCTCCTTTCAATCGATAAAATATTAACACCATCCGGTGACTCTCATAGACTGGTATGTTTTTATGATAACACATCGTGACGCCGCATGAAACGTGAAATCGCACAGGCGCGGCATTCGCTTTCAGAATTCTTCATTTCCGCCACGCCGTCAAACCGGCAATCCACTGCTAATCACGATGATGTACTGAAACACCCGCAGTCCAACCGGTAAACAATTTGGTGTCGCATCCACTTTTCATGCAAAAAACCTTCTTTGAATAATTTCCCAGGACCGCATGTAACCGATGCTGGCGACGAGGGAAGAATGACGATTGACCGTAAGCCG
>CAYNWJ010000492.1:0-3248 GCA_964400815.1 uncultured bacterium | reverse complement strand
AAGCTTGAATGACGGAGGTGATGCGATAGGGACAGTTTCGTGTGTTGACATGTGTTGCATTCATATCGTTTGATTACCACAAATACTCATGACAGGGATATGGTTATGAAAAAAGTATCTTTCATTCTTCTTGCGGTTCTGCTCTGCGCCGGCGCGGCGTCCGCGGCCGATTTCGCCCCCACGCTGCTCAAGCTGTCGGCCGACCCGGTCGTACAGTACGATTTTGACGGCTCCGAACTCGAAATCCCGGTCGAGGTGAGCGGTAGCACCGCCGGTCTCATTTTTGCCGTCTATACCAAGGACATGGCCAGTGACATTCCCGAGACGGTCAACGGTTTTCTCGGCTGGCACCATGTGAACAAGATCGACACCTGCATCTATTTCTCGAACCTGAACAGCGTGGACATCGGCGCGAACACCGTTTCCTGGGACGGCACGAACAATGACGGCGCCGTTGTCCCCGCCGGAGAATACACCTATTATGTCTGGGGCTTCGACAACCAGGGCACAAAGCAGAAGATGAGCGATTATCTGTACTCCCGTTCGGTCTATTGGGAGATCCAGGAAGTCGACACCGAGGGCCTTCCCCTCGCCGATCCGTTCTATTATGATTCGGTATCGTATATGCGCTGGACCCTCGGCGGCGATCCCATGGACTCGACCCTCGTCGAGAGCACGGAAGTTACAATGACCGAAGGGTGGGGTCGTCGCTATACTCCCGCCATCGACCCGGATAATTTCGATTACTTCTATGTCAAGGTTCTCAACAACGACGCCGGAACCGCTTCCATCAACAAGTGGAAATGGGTTCCCGGCGGCGCAGCCGAGATGCAGACCGATTTCGGCGACAATGGCTGGGCTGAAGGCATCAGCACGGTCGCCGGCGGCAGCGATTCCGGTCTGCTCGTCGATAATAATTTCATCTACACCAGCGACCGCGACGACTACAACGCCGATACCCCCGTCGACTTCTATATCCTCGACAGGGATGGATACATTGTATCCGAAATCGATCTTCAGACCTGGTGGAGCTCCCTGGAAGACCGCGAAGCCGGCGCCCAGGCCAATGGCGGACCCAACGGCATGACCATGCGCAACGGCATGATCTTCCTGAACTGCCATTGCTCCTGTGTCAAGCAGATGGTCGATCCGGCCGGATACCTCGAGACCGAGACGGATACAGACTTCTTCAGGTGGACCAACCGTAACGGCGACTATATCCTCGATCACAACTTCGAGGAGACCGCCAGCCTGAAATGGGCCTGCATGGACTACAACGTCGGCCCCTACACCTACAACATCGACGCCGACGCCAATCTCTTCTCCCTGTGCCCCGCCTATGACGTGGGCGCCGTCTCCTTCGGCCTCATGGGTCCCGACGGCAGCGGTATCGGCTACTTCGCCTTCTCGGGCGAGACCGCCGGCTGGAAGAAGACCGTGACCTACATCGACAGCGAAACCCCATTCGACGGCATGTACTGCGACAACCAGCAGGCGGGCGGCACCCACTACCAGGAAGGCGGCTGGAAGTCCAACGAGTACACCTCCGGCATTTACTTCCTCGGCCATGATTCCATCAAGGGTGTGATCACCAACGCCGTCGCTGTCGAAAACGACGCCCCGGCGGCCTTCGCGGTCGATCAGAACGTCCCGAATCCCTTCAACCCCTCGACAACCATCTCCTTCAACCTCGCCAACGCAGGCGACGTCACCATCGACGTCTTCAACGTGGCGGGCCAGAAGGTGGACACCCTGGTCGACGGTTTCATGGACGCCGGTTCCCACTCCGTCGTGTGGAACGCCTCCGCTTTCTCCGCTGGCGTGTATTTCTACACGGTCAGGAGCGGCGGCTTCTCGAAGACCATCAAGATGACCCTCGTCAAGTAAGACATACTCAGCCCTCCTGTTTCATGGAAAAGCCCGGTTCCCGCCGGGCTTTTTCATGTCCGGCGCGGGATGCATGCCCGGTGTCCTTTCATCGTCCCGGCGATATGCGGCGCGGACTTCGTTGCGTTTTTCGTGGATTCCCCGGTCACGGCAGTGTATACTTGTCACAGATCAGGCGTATTCACACACTCATCCGCAGACGGAGCGCTTCCATGAAATGTACCGCCCTCCTTTCGATCCTGGCGTTTCTCCTTCCGCTTTCCGGTGGTGTGTCCGCCCTCGAAAGGCCGGAGACGGAATACAAGATCTTCCAGTTTCCCCGCGACATGATCCCGCGCATCGACGGCGACACATCAGACTGGGACATGGTGGACGGCGACTACATCATCGACCAGTCCCATCTCACGGACAACAAGCCCCAGGGCGAACTCATTCCCGCGATGGATCCCGACGACCTGCGTGTCCGTGTCCGCGTCGGCTGGGTCGAGGCCCTCGACCGCCTCTATTTTCTCTATGAGGCGTGGGACGACTACTGGAACATGTACTACAAGCGCGGCGACATCTTCGAGCCGGTCATCGACGCCGACCTGTCGGGCGGTCCCTATGGCGTCAACCCCCAGCTCGACGCCGCCGGGAGCTATTTCTCCTTCAAGGGGGTCCACGCCCAGAACTATCACATCTTCACCCCTGCGGGCGAGGGACGGGACTGGGCGCTCATCCCCGGCTGCAATCCCTGGATACGTGAGCTGCCGTGGGCCAATTACGCCTATTCGTATGAGTTCAGCGAAGGGGAGAGCGGACGGCTGGTCTGCGAGTTCTGGGTGACACCGTTCGACTACGCGCCATACGACGGTCCCGAACGCGCCGTGGTTTCCCCGCTCTTCGAGGACACGGTCATCGGCCTTTCATGGGCCGTGCTCGATTATGACGGCGATCCCCCCGTTCTCCGGGCATTCTGGAACCTTTCGCACACCAACGCCATGGCGTCCGACGCCTCCGCCCTCGTGGCCTTCCGGCTCATGCCGCTCGAACCCGCGTACCGTAAACCCATCGTCGCGCAGTGGGATTTCACCGTGCTCGACAGAAAAGACCGGACGGTGGGGTTCCGCGACCTCAGCGAGGGAACGGTCACCTCGTGGTACTGGGATTTCGATGACGGCTCGACCTCCGATGAGCGTTTCCCCGTCCACAGCTACAACGCGCCGGGAGAATATACGGTGGTGCTCTCGGTCGAGGGCCCCGCGGGAAAGGCGCGTCGCATCAAGGTCAGGGATGTGGTGTTCAAGGAATGATCCCGCGAATAATTGTTGACGGGTATCAAGTTTAGTAAGCAATGCATGATTCAGCAGTTCACTGCAAAG
>CAYNWJ010000491.1:2202-3252 GCA_964400815.1 uncultured bacterium | reverse complement strand
GTGGTTCATCCCGTAATCCTGAAAATCCAGGTTCAGAAACTGAAAAACCTCGAACTATAAGTTTGTGCTGGAAAATGGGGGATTGCCAGAGAAAAATTCCCCTTGTATCGCACAGGCCCGTCTGCATACCTTTTCGCTTGCGGGCTGTATATGATAACGATATATGTCCGTGATGGTTCCGGCAAGTGAATTGTGTGCTTTTTCTCGTGCGACGGTGATTTGATGGTTTACGCATACAGGTTCCGGTTTGTGTTATTCTCCACCATTCTTGCGGCCGCGGCCCTTTTCCCGACGACGGGAACCGCACAGGCGGGTGATGGTCCGGGGCGGACTGCACCCGGGGCGTCGGCATCCCTCGAATCCGTCGATACTGCGGCTCTGACTGCGGCGGTGCTGCGGTTGTCCGATCTTTACGGCGGCCGTTTCGGGGAAGCGGATGAATTCACGGATCGCATAGACTCCCTCGAACGAAAGCGGCGTACAGCATCGGTGGACAGCAGAGCATCGGCGCGATTCATCGAAGAGTATGCAGCCCTCGAACGGGACATCCTCCTCGCCCACCCGCTTCTCAGGGACTATCCGCTCCTCTTCGTGGTCCGGGAGCAGTACCTTCCCGATCACCACAATACCGCGACGATCTTTCAGACAGGCGAGCTGAACACCGCTTCCTTCCGAGGCGGCGGGGCGCTCAAGACACTGCATGTGTCCTCGGGCGCTGTCCGGACCCTGGTCGAAACGGACGAGGGTCTGGTGCGCGACCCGGACGTTGATTTCGACGGCGGAACGATCGTCTTCTCCTTGCGGCGGGACCAGGGTGACGACTACCACCTGTATGAGATCGGAATGGACGGCGGCGGGGAAACGGGCGGTACACGGTCGGCAGCGGCGAAGACGTGTGGCGGGACGTGGACGGCGACGGGGTTTTCGGCGCGGCGGACGACCCCGCGGCCGATGTCCGCATCGTACCTGCCGGGACCGATTGGAAGATCGCGCTCGGCACGCACGGGACGAACATGTGGGGCAACGGCGGCCTCTTCTACCACGACGCGA
>CAYNWJ010000491.1:0-2192 GCA_964400815.1 uncultured bacterium | reverse complement strand
CGGGACCAGGGTGACGACTACCACCTGTATGAGATCGGAATGGACGGCGGCGGCATGCGGCGGCTCACATCGGCGGCGGGCGTTTCCGACATCGATCCCGTGTATCTGCCTGATGGCTGCATCGCTTTTTCCTCCACACGCGAGCCGAAATACTGCATGTGCAACCGTCACATCATGGCCAACCTCTTCCGCATGGAACGCGACGGCGCCAACATTCACCAGATCGGCAGGAGCACCCTGTTCGAGGGTCATGGCTCCGTCATGCCCGACGGCCGTATTCTCTATGACCGTTGGGAATATATCGACCGTAACTTCGGCGACGCCCAGGCGCTCTGGACGGTGAATCCGGATGGAACCAATCATGCCCTTTTCTGGGGAAACAACACACCCTCGCCCGGCGGTGTCATCGACGCCCGTATCGTCCCGGGAGGAAAGGGACGCGCCCTGTGCGTTTTCGGATCGTGCCACGACAGGCCCTGGGGCGCACTGGCCCTGATCGACAGGCGGCTGGGTCTCGACGGCAGGGACCCGGTGGTCATGACCTGGCCGCGGTCGGCCGTGGGTCTTGTCGGCGTGGGGAACTGGGATACGTTCAAGCAGGTCCGGCCGCGCTACGAGGACCCGTATCCCCTCGACGACTCCTTTTTCCTCTGCGCGCGGACGATGGACGACGGTGACGGTGAAGCGACGGGCATCTTCATTGTCGATGTCTTCGGGAACGAGGCCCTGGTCCACTTCGAAGAGCCGGGCTGCTTCGATCCCATGCCGCTCATGGCCCGGTCCCGCCCACCGGTGATCCCGTCCCGCAGGAATTTCACCGATGACACCGGCCGCATGTATGTCCTCGATGTCAATAACGGCACCCACATGCGCGGCATACGGCCCGGCGAGGCGAAATATCTCCGTATCGTGGAATCCCCCGGGAAGCAGACATGGAACATGTTCCCCTGGAGCGGACAGGGGACCCTGTGGCCCGGCATGAACTGGCATGATTTCCTCAACAAGCGCATCATCGGCACGGCGCCGGTGGCGGAGGACGGCTCGGCGTATTTCACACTGCCCGCGGAAACATTCGTGTATTTTCAGCTTCTCGACGAGAACGGCATGATGATACAGTCCATGCGGAGCGGTGCCATGGTCCAGCCGGGGGAGATCACCGGGTGCGTCGGATGCCATGACAACCGCAGGTTCGCACCGCCCGTCGCCACAAGCACCATGCCCGAGGCGGTGACACGCGATCCGGCGACACCCGCGGGGTGGTACGGCGAGCCGCGTCTGTTCGACTACATGCGCGAGGTGCAGCCCGTGTTCACGGACAACTGCGTGCGCTGCCACGATTTCGGAAAGGAGCCCGGACGAACGCTGAACCTCGCCCCCGACCGTACCCTGACCTTCAACGTCTCCTACAACGAACTCTGGCGCAGGGGATATGTCGCCGCCATCGGAGCCGGTCCCGCCGCCATTCAGCAGCCGAAGACCTGGGGTTCCCATGCGAGCCGTCTGGTGGATGTGATACGCTCCGGCCACCAGAGCATCCTCCTCGATGCCGAAAGCCTCGACCGCATCATCACCTGGATTGACATAAACGCTCCCTATTACCCGGTCTATGCCACCGCCTATCCCGACAACCCGGCGGGGCGTTCGCCGCTCACATTCGACCAGCTCTCCCGCCTGACCGAGCTGACCGGCGTTCCGTTCGCCGATCTCACCGGCCATGAAACCAACCGCGGACCGCAGATCAGCTTCGACCGTCCCGAACTGAGCCCCTGCCTGTCCCACGCAGCAGCGAAGGGCGAGGAGGCCCATGAGGAGGCGCTTGCCATCATCCGGGCCGGGAGGGAGATGCTCCGCCTGCATCCACGCGCCGACATGGAGGGATTCCGTCCCTGCATGATCGATCAGGTCCGCATGAATTTCCATGATACACGGGCTCTCATCGAGCGCGCCATTCGTGAAGCGATTGCCCGGGGCGAAAAGATATATGACGAACCGCCGGACAGGCATTGACGGGAAACGGGCCATGACGGGTTCGCGACAAGCCATGAAGCGTCTTCTGCATATTATGACACCGCTTGCGCTCGCGGCGGCGTGTGCGATCCATCTCCACTGCGCCACGAACGTGCGGAAGGATGTCTCTCCGGGGGAACAGCCGCTGTCGCCTTTGGATATGGCGGCGTCGCCGGATGGATCGA
>CAYNWJ010000490.1:0-3255 GCA_964400815.1 uncultured bacterium | reverse complement strand
TTTATTAGGAACATATGACGCATGATGCAACCAATTAACCGGACACCATTGAAATCTGTTTTTAATTTTTGCCGTGTATCGGAGACGATGAAAATGCAGACCCCTCCGGCTTCTGTATACCAAACTCCGGCAATCTCCACGTCCCCCCTCGGAGCGGGGGACCGGACGAAGTCCGAGGGGGGTCTCTTTGCAGGGAGATTGTCAAAAGGCGCCACTCACCCCCTGTCACTCGCGAATGAGGGGACTTCGCTTTGTTCGTTACTGCACCGTGTGTGATGGAAAATGACGGGTGACTTCCTCATTTTCTCCATATCCCCTTGACTTCCTTCCCCGCATGCGTACATTCATAGAACATCCACACACACCGAAGACCGGAGGACTTGGGAATGACCCGCGCCAGAATATGTGGAACTCTACTGTTCCTGCTGTGCATAACTGCCGCCGCATCGATGACTGCCGCCGCCGAATCCGCACTCCTCTTCCGACTGAGCGGAGATGGCGGCGGCGACGGATTCACCGCCGACGAGGCTTTCGGTGATCCCGAGCCCGCCTATCTGAACGAATACGAGCTGATCGATGACGGTGCGCGTGGCAGGGCGTTCCGGGCGCCCCATTCCGAGCAGAAGCTCATGACTTGGCTCGCGCCCGGCAACATCTATGCCCAGCGCGGCACGGTGTCGTTCTTCGTGCGGATGCGCGATCCGGTCGGAGGCATGCCGTTCAAGCTCTTCTATGTCTCATACTGCGATCATTCGAGCCTGGACATGACCTGGCTCAGGATCGACTACAACGGCCTCGACGGCTTCGACGCCTTCGTTACGGACGCGAACATGGCGCGGGTCCGTGTCCGGCACACCCCTCCCTCCTTTCCCGCTCCGGATGAGTGGACGCACCTGGCGTTCTCCTGGGACGAGGCGGCGGGCGTCCGGCTGTACATGAACGGCGAACTGGCGGCCCGCAAGGACACGAGCGCGGTGTTCGACGCGGGTCTCGGGCTTTTCCAGCCGTTCGGAAGATTCGCCACGCCGGGGACGGTGACATCGAACTGCGGGCACCTGCGCGGCGGCGACATCGATGAGATTCACATCTATTCGTGCATGCTCACCGATGACCAGGTGCGGCGCCTGAGCCGTGGAGAGACCGTGCGCGACGCCGCACCGCCCGTCCGCAGACTCTCGGATGCCCGCCATCGGGGGGAGTGGCTCGGACGCTTCGGCTGGGACGATCCGTCGATGCAGCCGCCCTTACTGGATGAAAGCAGCACCTGGTCGATACGCCGGGTGGAAATCCATGACGCCCGCGACCAGAAGAAGTGGACATGGCGCTCGAACGACGGCATCCGCGAGACCACCTGGCCCGATGTCTACAACCGTTCGAGCCTTCCGGGACGGTCGGATTATTTCATAGAGCCCGACTGGTACTGCTATTCAACCTCCGGCAAGGCGATTTCGTACATGATGCCCGATGAGCCGTGGAACTACCTGGAAATCACCGGGGCGGCTTTCGGAACGCTCTCCCATGTATCACTCGACACCGAGACGCGCGGCCATGTCACCGATGAGCTTTTACGGCGGCCGCAGGGTCGCGAGCGAACGTTCCATCTGCTGGACGAAGAACGCAGGGGCGGGGAGATACGCTACATAAACGACATCCGTGAAACGCCTCTCGCGGAACTGGGCGTATACCGGGTGGTCCCCGGCCGCGAACCCGCTGGCCTGGTCACCCTCTCATATACGATCACCGACGCCGACGCTCCCGAAAACCTGAGCCTGGAAGAATTGAAGGGCTATTTCCGCACCCGCCTTCCCGCAAACGAGCGTAATTTCGTCCTCGCCCTCCCGGACCGGGCGCCGCGCTCGCCGAAACCATCGACCGAAATCGAACACCTCCCGGTGGTTCACGTGCTCATCCCGTATCAGTTCCGTGACGAAGGACCGCGGACCTCCGGCAACGCCCATGCGGGATTTCATTACACATGACACACCATCTACGCGGGTCTCGACGGTATCGCCGTGGACATCCCCGCCCTCGATCTGGAGCCGTTCCAGAACGGCCGTATTCCCCTCAATTTCAGGATCCGCGATCCCCTGTGGCCCAACCGCGCCATGGCCGACGTTTCGTTCTCGGTCACGCCCGGCGAGCCGAAGACCCTCTGGTTCGACATCCGTGACCGTATCCTCCCGCCGGACAGGAGCTTCTGCATCGACATAGCCTGCCCGTCACCCTCCTTCGGCCCGGCCGCAATCGAGGGGGCGCAGATCCGTCTCGTCTTCAGGGAGCGCGCCGAAGCGGTTGCCGAACACGAGATCGACCGGTTCACCCAGATGCGGGACAACTTCGGCCCGAACATGACCGAGACCAGACCGCAGAAGACGAAGCTCGAATTTCTCCAGCGCTTCAACCGCGACATGACCGACCTGTTCCGCGTCAATCCCGACCACGATCCCGGCCGGCACTACTGGCACTGGTGGAACCCGGAGCAGAACACCCTTCCGGTCAGGCTCGCCGAACCTCCCGCCGGCGTCCCCCTCTGGGCCTTCAGACAGGCGGAGCTGGCGGGCCAGTGGGAATACTACCTCGACTGGTGGATCGACAACCGCCAGATCGAAAACGGGGAGTTCGGCGGCGGCCTCTCCGATGACGGCGATTTCGCCAACTGCATGCCCCCCGTGGCGCTGATGGGCGTGCTGACGGACAAGATCACCGATTCGGTCCACCGGCTCATGGACGCCTATTACGAGAACGGCATGTTCACCGACGGCATCAACACCATCCTCACCGACGCCCTCCACGCCACCGAGGAAGGCATCAATGTCCAGCCGGAAGTCATGCTGCTCGAGTACGGCGATCCGAAGATCGTGGAGCGCATGCTGGAGACCACCGCGCGCTACCGCGACATCACCGGCATCAACGACGCGGGCCACCGTCACTTCCCGTCGAGCTTCTTCGGCTCGTGGTACATGGCCACGGAATATCCCTGGTGCTGGTCGTCGCGGTACTCCCACACGTTCCTGGCCCCCGGCATGGTCCTCGCCGATTTCAACGGCCATCCCGACGCCATGCAGGTGATCCGCGAGGTCGGTGACGGCATCCTGGCGCACGCCCGGGTGGAGAACGGCCGGACGGTGCTTCCGCTGGAGATCAATTTTCTCACCGACGAGGCGCGCCCCTGGTCCACGAACATCATCACTTTTTTTGTGAAGGGATTCGGAACCATTGTCCCCTCCGGCGTATTGCCGGCCCAGTGGTAGCTGA
>CAYNWJ010000489.1:0-3265 GCA_964400815.1 uncultured bacterium | reverse complement strand
GATGGTTGGTGTGGTCCATCGCCAAAGCTCACGGCCAGATTCTGCTTCCCAACACCCTGAAAAACGCCCTCAAGGAAGGCGGTGCGGTCGTGCGGGAGGCGGTGTTCTATGAAACGAGGCGCGCCGAAATCCCGGAACCGGCCCTGCTGCTTCTGGAAAACGGCGATCTCGACATGGTCACCTTCACCAGTTCGTCCACCGTGCATAATTTCTTCGGCCAGGTGGATGCGAAAAAGATGACCGGACGCGTGAAACTGGCCAGCATCGGCCCCCAGACATCAAAGGCGCTGCGTGAACACGCCGCCGAACCGGATGTGGAGGCGGACGTCTATACAACAGCGGGGCTCATGGACGCCGTGCTGGATTTCTACAGAAACGGGCGGAAGGATTGACATGATCGGCATATCCAAACTATACTGCGACACCGTGGAGCCGTCGGACGTGCTCCGGTACGGCCGTAAATCGTCGAAGCTCCCCTCGCACCTCCTCCAGTTTTCCGAGGACAAGAGGCCCGTGGTCATAGCCAACATCACGCGGCGCTGCAACCTCAACTGCATTCACTGCTATGCGGGCTCCGACGGCGGGGCAACGGACGACGAGCTTTCGACCGGGCAGTGGCTGCGGGTGCTCGACGATCTGGCGGACTTCGGATGCCCCGTGGTGCTCTTTTCCGGCGGGGAACCGTTGATGCATCCGGATATTCTCGACCTCGCGCGTCACGCGGTCGGGCTGGGAATGCGCGCGGTGATCTCCACCAACGGCACCCTCATCAGGCCTGAAATCGCCGCCGAGCTGGCGGATATCGGCCTGTCGTATATCGGTATCAGCCTGGACGGCACGCCCGGGACCCACGATTCATTCCGTGGCATCGAGGGCGCGTTCGAACGCTCCCTCGAAGGTCTCAGGCGGGCGCGGGAAGCGGGCATCAAGACGGGCCTCCGGTTCACCATCAACAGGCGGAACGCGGACGAGATCCCCGCGATCTTCGACATCATCGAGCATGAAGGAATTCCCCGCATCTGCTTCTATCATCTGGTCTATACCGGCCGTGGCGGGGGACTGCTCTCGGAGGCGCTGACCCACGAGCGGAGCCGGGAGATCGTCGATCTCATCATCGACCGCACCGCTGACCTCCACAGGCGCGGGAAGAAGGTCGAGGTGCTGACCGTGGACAACCACTGCGACGGCCCCCATCTCTACATGCGCCTCCTGAAGGAGAATCCCCGACGCGCGGAGCAGGTGCTGGAACTGCTGACATACAACGGCGGCAACAGCACCGGCGTGGGCGTCTCGTCGGTGAGCTGGGACGGCGCCGTCTATCCCGACCAGTTCTGGCGGACCCGGCCCCTGGGAAACGTTCTCGAGCGTCCCTTCGGCGAAATATGGACCGACGAAACCAACGAATTCCTCATGAAGCTCAAACGGAAACGGGAACATGTCACGGGGCGCTGCGCCGCATGCCGGTTCCTCTCCATCTGCGGCGGGAATTTCCGCTCGCGGGCGGAAGCGGTCAGCGGCGACCCCTGGGCCCCCGATCCCGCCTGCTACCTGACCGACGAGGAGATCGGCATTCGCTGATCCCGGCGGAGGGAACGGCGCGTGACGCGGCGGCCGGACCGTTCCCCGCGGCAGGGAACCGCCGGGCGTGTACACGGTGTTTATTTTCACGCACGGAGCGTAATGCCGGCGCCCCTCTGACCGAACATCCGGCTGGAATCGAATCGATGAGCACACGGCACACCGACAGAACAGCGCGTCTCATACCCCTCATCCAGGAGCACTTCCCCATCCGGCGGCGGCCCTTCAGAGCAATCGCCGAAAAGGCCGGCCTCACGGAGGGGGAAACCATCGACGCCATGCGCTCGATGCTCGAATCGGGACTCGTCAGGACCGTCGGCCCGGTCTTCGAGGCGCGCCGTCTGGGATATACGAGCACCCTCGCCGCGGCGAAAGCGGACACGGACGCGGTCGATGACCTTGCCCGCCGCATGCGCGAAATCGGCGAGATAACGCACAACTACCTCCGCGAACACGAGGTCAACCTCTGGTTCACCGTAACCGCCCGCACGAACGGGCGCAGGGATGCCATCCTCGGGGAGATCGGCAATCATCCCGGTGTTTCACGGCTCTTCGACCTGCCCGTCATCACCTTGTACAAGATCAGGGCCGTGTTCGGCGGCGGGAATTCCGGAAGACACTCCACGCCGGCCGGGCAGACATCACCGATCACGCTCGGCGGGCGGGAAAAACAGGCCGTCCGTATCCTGCAGGAAGGCCTTCCCGCGGCGGAACGGCCCTTCGAAATCCTCGCGGATCGCGCGGGAATGAGCGAGGACGATCTGCTGGCCCTCGTGGAGGGCTGGCTGGACAACGGCGTGATACGGCGGTTCGGGGCGCGCCTCAACCACCGCAGGGCGGGATTCGGGCACAACACGCTCGCCGCCTGGCGCGGCGGTGACATCGATGCGCTGGGAGCGGTTTTCGCCGAACGCGGGGATGTCAGCCACTGTTACCGCAGAAAAAGCCACCCCGAATGGCCGTGGGACCTGTACACGATGGTGCACGCCCGTTCGGAGGAGGAACTGGACGATGCGATCGCCGGGATGAAGGATCGCGCAGCCGGCTCTTCCTGCATACTCCTTCCCACGAAACGGGAACTCAAGAAGACCGTCATGCGCTATTTCATGGAAGCATGACACGGGCCGCCCACGGTGCGGCGCTCGTTACATTGAATGGAATGAATTTTGGAGACGACCACATGGGATTTCCTGAAACACGCATGAGACGGCTCAGGCGCACACCAGCCCTCCGAGACATGGTGCGGGAAACGGCGCTGACGCCCGACGATTTCATCCTGCCGCTCTTCGTCAGGCACGGAGAAGGGATAGACAACCCCATTCCCTCCATGCCGGGCGTGAGCCAGCTTTCGGTGGACACCCTGACAGAAGAATGCGAGGGCGCGTTCCGGGACGGTGTGCGCGCCGTGATCCTGTTCGGCATTCCCGCACGCAAGGACGCCATCGGATCGGAGGCCTTCGACGAGGACGGCATCATTCCACGGGCGGTGCGGGCCCTGAAATCTGCCGTTCCGGAACTGGTCGTGATCACCGACGTCTGCATGTGCGAATACACCGACCACGGCCACTGCGGCTCCATCAGGAACGGTGATGTTGACAATGACGCCACCCTGGACCTGCTGGTGCGCGAAAGCCTGGCCCATGTACGGGCGGGGGCCGACATGATCGCGCCGTCGGACATGATGGAC
>CAYNWJ010000488.1:0-3291 GCA_964400815.1 uncultured bacterium | reverse complement strand
GAACACCTCGTGCATGCGCGTTATGACTTCGGCGATCTTCGCAAACGCTTTCTGGACGCCAGACTGACCTCGCTCAGGCGCTCCCCGAAGACGTTGTAGTACAGACTCGCGTTGAGCCCCTGTTCGGGCTTGTCCCAGGCGAGATCGAGATTGAGGATATAGGGGGACTGTCCCTGGAATTCGCGGTAATCTTTCGCGTCGGGATTGAACTTGCGGATGATGGACAGCTCGGCGGGAGCGATATCCACCCGTGAGCTGACGATGGAGAAATTGCTCCCCACGGCGAAGTTCTTGAGTTTTTCGCTTACGGTGTCGAGCTGTTTGCGCAGCTCGAACTCGAGGCCCATGACCCGCGCCTCGTCCACGTTCTGGAAGCGTACCTCGCCGTTGATATTGATGATAACCCGCTCAATGGGCTTGTCGAAGGTCTTCGCGAAGGCGCTTACGGCGTATATCTCGCCGGGGCGGACGAACCATTCCCACCTGAGGTCGTAGTTGTCGATGAGGGTGCTTTCCAGGTGGGGATTACCGATGAGGGTGAAACCGCCCACGAAATCGAAGGTGGGATAATCCGCCATCTCGCGGAAGGACGGCCGCGCAAGAGTGCGTCCATAGGCCATCCTGAGATTCATGTTGTCGAGCAGCGAATACACCAGGTTGATCGAGGGCAGAAGATCATCGGTGGAGATTTTTCCCACATCGATGGTGGTGTCCTGGCTGGCCACCTCCATGTCGGTCGATTCGTACCGTGCGCCGCCGATGAACCTGAGCCTGTCCACGACGGGAATGTCGATCATGCCGTACACGGCGGAAACGGTCTGCTCGGCGTCGTAGTTGGCGGAATTCTGGAAATACTCCTCCACGAAGAGGTTGAACCGATGAATGGTCTTGGTCTTCGTGCTGTCGACCAGACCGAGGTTCGCGGGGGCGAACAGGTCGTTGGGATCGCCGTTGTAATCGTAGGAGGGGTTCTGGCGATAGTTGAACGCCCGCTCGCGGAACTCCCTGTCGCGCCGGCTGTAAAGTCCGCCCAGCTTGATGTCCATGTTACGGTCCAGAACACTCTTCAGGGGAACATTGAGATCGGCCGCGTGCTCGGACTGGGTCTCGTCCATGTTCCTGAAATACCGGGCGGGAGGCGTGTTGGACTTGATGATGGGAATCGAATGGAGATATTCTGTCCCATCCTCGCGGCGGCGCACCTGATTCTTGATGGCGCCGGTGAAATACCTGAGGTCCGGCTGGTCCTGCTGTGCGAGGCTGTATGACGTTTTCCACTCCAGCCTGCTGCCGGACAGGGCGCTGAACACGTGCTCGCCCCTGAGCTGGGAACTGTCGAGCGACCGTTCCGTGTATTGAATGGCGCTGGTCTGGAAGATGTCGTCATCGTCCAGATCGTAGGGATACTGCCCCTCGAGAAAACGGGCGGTGTGCTCGCCGTTCTGGTTGTGAACGTAGTTCACGCTCAGGCTGTGGTTGGGGTGTATGCGGTAGGCGACGTTGGCGAGCGCGCCGATGAGCACCTCCTCGGTGCCTCTGGTGTCCTTGAGGTTGTTCACGTTGGAGAGGGTTTTCGTGTCCGCCTCCCTGCCGGTCAATTCCCACATGGCGGAGACACCGTCCTCGTAGGCGGAGAAATTACGGCTGTAGCTCAGGCTTCCAACGAAGCCCAGGGGGCGGCCGCCCGCCTCGACCTGGTTGCCGACGGAGAAGGAGTAGCTCTGGTTCATCAGCCCCGATCTCCCGAGGGGCGCCATCACGGACGGGAAGGACTTCGTGATCCTGTCGAGCGTGAGGGCCTTGTCCAGGTCGGTGAAGGTCTCGCCGATGGAGGGGATTTCCGTGTCACGGTCCTCCAGGATGTCCGGCAGGTCCCGCGCGCCGTCGTCATATCCCAGCCAGTCGGTCCCGCTCGTGTTGGCCGTGAGAAAGTCGTCAGTGAACGTGGACTGGGAGTTGTACGATCCCGAGGCCGAAACACTCAAAAACAGGCTCTCGGGGAAGTTCTTCGTCTGAACGTTGACCGTCCCGCCGGAGAAGTTGCCGGGCTTGTCGGGGGTGAAGCTCTTGGCGGTCACGATGTTGTCCAAAAGATTGCTGGGAAAGAGGTCCAGGGGCGCCGAACGCTTGTACGGGTTGGCGCTGGGAAGCTCGGAGCCGTTGAGCAGCACGCTCGTGTAACGGTCTCCGAGGCCGCGGACATACACTTCCTTGCCGTCCACCACCGATGCGCCGGTCACCTGCCTCATGGCGTCGGCGGCGTCGCTTGCGCCGGCCCTTGAGATGGCCTCCGAACTGACCGCGTCGCTCACCGCCTCGGCCTTCTGACGGTCCTTCAGGAGCACGGCCTCGGTGTTGCGCACCGCCTGGGCCTTCACCACCACCTCGTCCACCTGGATCTCTTCGGTGTTGAGCACGAAATCCACCTTCGCGACCTCGCCCTTTTTCACCTCGACATCGGTGACGCGGGTGTTCGCATATCCGATCATGGAGGCGGTGAGTTCATAGGTCCCCACAGGAACGCCGGTGATACGGTAATTTCCCTCGAGGTCGCAGATGGCGCCCTTCGGGGGAGTGGTGCCTTCGACCCGGACGGTGGCGCCCACGAGGGTCTCGCCCGTCGAGCCGTCGACGACGGTTCCCGTGATGATGCCGGTGTCCTGCGCGGCCGCCATTCCCGGCGTGAAGCCCGCCCCAGCCGCAAGGCAGATGAACAGCAGTACGAATTTTCGGACGATTCCGAACATGTGTGATCTCCCCATGTTGTAAGGTTGTATATGATAGTTCGCGTGTGTAAGCATTCGGTTAGGAGTAATGGAAAATCGGATTAGATTTTCGTGAGGGGACGGGCGGGGTTCGGGAAAGCGTCTTCCGTGGAAGTTCAGCACTCCCGCACGTGATTGGTTCGTTTTCGCGTCCGCCCGTGTCAGTGTCGTCTCCGCAGAAACGGTGGTGATCGAGCCCCGGAACAGGGCCCTGATTTGTTAGAATCTTAATGTACGAATGAATTGTTGGGAACGCGTTAGGGTCGTGTGATAATATGGTTTATAGCATATCGCGGCCGGTGTTGGCGGAGGGATTCCCGACGCCGGAGATAGACCGGGAAGAGGCGCAGTTGCAGCAGTGTCGAGCCGCTCGGGGAGGAGTGCTCACGAATATGTAACGTACCGTTCAGCGGTTTGGATGCTGAGAGAGGAAATGCGGCTCTGATATAGTGGTACGGTATGAGGAATGTAAAGCGGGTAGGAGGCGGGGTCACCCCCGCCGTCCTCCCACACCACCGTACGTACG
>CAYNWJ010000487.1:0-3324 GCA_964400815.1 uncultured bacterium | reverse complement strand
GACACAATATGAATATGTCCCGTCGTTTGGCCGCGCACCATGGTCGAGTGTAAGGGTGAACACATCGCGGCGGATCTCGTCACGGGAATACTGACGATTGATCTCCCACCATGAGCCGGTATTCGTGTCGTTTTTCAATCCGATCTCGCCGCCTTCGGGAAAAACATAGGCGATGTCGTCATGCCACACCCATTCGACACCGCTCAGATCGTGGCCGCTCCGGGAGAGCGTTCGTTCACCGCCGGCGTCGGATATGAGAACGTCGCCTTCCAGAAAGCATTGGTTGACCGTGGTGATCACGTGATGATCCGAGCCGCAGGATATCCCCGCGCCGAGGCAGACGAAGGCGTCCTCGAAGAAGAACCACGCCTTCCGCGCACGGAGACCGTCACGCTCGAAATCGAATGCCGCCGCGCCGTACACACCGTCCGACACCCCGCCGGCGAACGGACGGGTCCCCTCACGGCAGATGTCGCCGGTCAGTTCGGGTGTCATCTCGACGGTCGCGCCGGGAATGAGCCGCCAGTCCCATACGGGGAAGATGTCGTGGTATTCCCCGCCGGTGCGCATGATATAGGTGCAGCCGTCCGCCAGGTGGTGGCTCTTGAGGCCCTCGTTGTTGTGGGGGCGGTCGGTGTTGAGCAGACGGTCCGAGAACATGCGGGCCGAGGCATACCAGCCCGGACGATGATGGGTCATGAAATCGCTGCGCGGAAACATGCGGTTTCCGACCGGTGACGACGACATGACGCCGTCCATGAACGCGAGCAGCCGCCGGTAATCGTCCGCACGGCCTGTGGGTAGCTTGAGCATGCTTCGCGCCACGCCTCTGAGATAGCCCGCACTGTCGCTGTTTCCGCTTCGTCGTGTGATGCCCCGGCCCGTGGCGCCGTAATCCTTCGTTCCGAAGCGTATCATCCACATGCTGCCGTCGAGAATGAGACCGTTCAGGATGTCCAGCTTTTCACGCGGCAGGGCGAACGAGGTCCCGGCGACCACCACGCCCAGCTCCGAGCAGTTGTCCATGAACACCGCGCCATATCCGTGGTTGTACAGGAGCGCCCCGTGCTGGTGGAAGCTCCAATCCGGCTGCGTGCCCTCCCCGGTGGTGATCACGATCTCCCCGGCGATGCTGTCCACCGCCTCGCCCACCACATCCGGCCGTTTCTCCAGGATGCCGCGCATGACCGTGATGAAGGCCACGTCCACGAGGTTCGCCCCGGTCATGGAGATTTTCGCCCGTTCGAGGATTTTCACCCCCTTCGCGAGCCGCTCCGGCCCCAGTTCGTCCTCGAGGAGGAGCATGGCCCGCGCCAGTCTGCCGGGAACACCGATCTGGTTCCACCACCAGTTGGGGTTCGTGTAGTCCTTTTCGAGCCAATAATCGAGGGCGCGGAGGGCGTTTTCGAGCAGAGCTGGATCGCCGTTGAGGTCCGATTCGGGGGACGCCCAGGCCCGCGCGAGCACGAGCACATGCGACAGGTGGGCCGAGGTGCGCCAGTTGCCGCCGTTGTCGTCGGTATAGTCAACATCCGCGAAGGAACCGCCGGGCTCCAGTTCATCGAGGCGCTCTGCCACGGCGTCGGTGGAGGGCGCATCGAGAAGGGGCTCGACGAGGCGGGATTTTATGGTGGCGAGGTCGTCGGCGTGTGACGGAGCGGCCGTCCCCGCCCAAGCGGCCATTGTTGCCAAAAGCACAACAAAACAGATGCAGAAAGTGCGATAATATTGATAAACCCTGCTGATATCTATGATATACGCAATCATCGCTGTCACTCCCCCATCTCCTCTATCCCCTCGAACCGTACCACCGGCGGCGAGTTGAACCCCCGCACCGAGTCATGGACATACTTCGTGAACTCCTCCGGCGTGGAAAGGAATTGTCCCTCGCTCCATGCGGCGAAGAGCATGTATTCGAAGGAATTGTCCCCGTTTGCCGGGACGCTCAGGCAGTAGTTCCCCTCGAAACCGGGAACGTACCGGAATGACGGGCTGTATTCATCCTTCACCGCGATGGCGTTCCCCACGAAATCGACCTTGAGCACCCGTGAGCCGGTATCGTCGTCGGGGTCGGAGAGCTCGTCGGTGCCCATGGTTGCCGCCACAGCGTCCGTATGGAAGCTGTCGAACTCGGAGGCGTTCTTGCGGATACCGCAGCAGTAGGACACGCCTTCATGCTTCGGCAGGAAGACGGGGAAGCTCACTGTGCAGGTGCAGTAGTTCTGCCGTGAATAGATGGTGTAG
The DNA here is from genome assembly GCA_964400815.1 of uncultured bacterium. Classification (GTDB taxonomy): domain Bacteria; phylum Latescibacterota; class Latescibacteria; order Latescibacterales; family Latescibacteraceae. The sequence continues at coordinate 1,080 of CAYNWJ010000487.1, read as the reverse complement.
AGCTGCTCCATCTCATAGGATCCCGCCGGGGTGTTCCAGTTCATGGTCTTCACCCGTATCATGCTTCGCACCGGGCCGTTGACCACCACGTCGAAGGCGTACCGCGTGTCCTCGAGCTGGCCCTCGTTCCAGTTGCCGGGGGACAGCTTGTCCGCGCCCGCGAAGGCGAACCGCGGGATCGACACCGAATCGGGCAGCGCCGGATGCTCGAACAGCGCCGCCCCGCCTCCGCCGAAGGACCACGCCACCCGCATGATGTCGGACCCGTACTCGTGCTTCACCCCGTACCCGTTCAGGTTCTTCATGTAGAGTTCCTGGGACATGAGGACAGGCTCGCGCTTGCCGAAAACATCGCAGGACGTGGGATACCAGAGCTTCCATCCCACATGCGCCGATTCCCAGAAGGGTACCAGATGCCGGCAGTAGCTCCCGATCCCGGCGTGGGTGCCGTGCTCCATCCATCCCCGCTGGGTGAAGCCGATGTAGATGAACATGTCGCGCTTCTCGCGGGCCCCCAGGTCGGTCTGGAAGAAGAGCTCGTCCCAGACACCGTCCTTGTCGATGTCGTCCAGCTGGTAGTGGAGCATGCGGCCGTTCTCCTCGGCCCTGAGCAGGTGCCCGCCCTGACGCCGTTTGAGCTCGTCCGACGGTTCCGGGCGCGGAGGGAGGTTCGGGTCCACCACGGTCACCCACATCTCGTGCAGGTTCTTCACCGGCATCTCGTCGAAGGTGATCACCACCGGGCAGTCCGGCCGGTCGATGTCCAGGGGATTCTCCAGGGTGAAGGCGATGCGTGTGGCCGGGGCGAAATTCCCGCCCTCGACGTACCACGGGTAGTCGGCGGCGGCCGCTGGAGTGATGGCCGCGGCGAGGAGGGCGAAGGACAGTACGGCGGTACGGTTCATGGGTGGGTGCTCCTGTGAAGTTGGTGGTTGGATGCTGGTGTTTGAAAGGAATATAGGAGGGCGGAGAGGGGAGGGAAAGGGGGAAATGGTCTATTGAAAAGGGTCTTTTCTATATTTTTCATGGCAGTGTCAGATATTTTGTGTAAATGGATAATCAATAGTTGTCAGTCTTCCC
>CAYNWJ010000486.1:0-3331 GCA_964400815.1 uncultured bacterium | reverse complement strand
TCAGGCCCGGTCAATATCAATGTATATGGATGCTGACTTAACTTGATAACCGGATAAAAGAATCGGGAAAACACTGTGATATATGGTATTCCATGTATCCACATAGTTTAACACATAAGCTCACGACAGTCAATACATGTTTTCCCTGAAAACCCTCATGACGATGAACCTGGGGCCCGGCGAGGCGATATTATGGATTGTCGCACCGAATGCCAGATGTTATTATATGGTAAAGACCGGCGGGCTTCCGGTTATTCAACACGTGGGGAACGCCTGCGGTTCCATCTCAACGAACATTTTTCTCATCCGAATACGCCATACGCGCGCAAGGAGACGGTGATGTATCTCATTGGATATGATATCGGCAGTTCATCGATCAAGGCAACGCTGCTCGACGCCGAAACGGGGAAGACGGTGACTGCCGCAACATCGCCGGCGCGTGAGATGGCGATCGATGCGCCCCGTCCCGGATGGGCCGAACAACATCCCGATACCTGGTGGAAGCATGTCGTGCTCGCAACGGGGATGATCCTCCACAGGGCGGGTATCGATCCTTCCGCAATCTCCGCCATAGGCATCTCGTACCAGATGCACGGTCTTGTGATCGTGGACCGTGACCGGAATGTGCTTCGTCCCTCCATAATCTGGTGCGACAGCAGGGCGGTGGAGATCGGCAACAGGGCTTTCAGGGAACTGGGCGAAGAGGCTTGTCTCCGGCGGCTTCTCAATTCCCCCGGAAATTTCACCGCATCGAAACTCAGGTGGGTGCGTGAGAACGAGCCGGAACTATTCGGAAAGATCCACAAGGCCATGCTACCCGGTGATTATATCGCCATGCGCATGACCGGAGACATCAGCACGACCCCCTCGGGACTCTCGGAAGGAATCATGTGGGACTACATCGAGGGAGGACCCGCGGACATGGTGCTGGACTATTACGGCATCCCCCGTGAAATGCTGCCCACGGTGAAACCCACCTTTGCTGTCCAGGGTGAGATGACATCCCCGGCGGCCGCTGAACTGGGCCTCCGGGCGGGTATCCCCGTGGCCTACCGTGCGGGGGATCAGCCGAACAACGCACTCTCTCTCAGTGTGCTCCATCCGGGCGAAATCGCCGCCACCGCCGGTACATCGGGAGTGGTTTACGGTGTTACGGATACGGCTGCATACGATCCCCTCTCCAGGGTCAACCCGTTCGTGCATGTCACACACACCGGGACGGCTCCCCGGTACGGCGTTCTCATGTGCATCAACGGCACCGGGATTCTCAACAGCTGGCTGAAACACAACTGCGCGCCCGAATCGATGGATTATCCTGAAATGAATGACACCGCAGCGGCCATACGCCCGGGGTCCGACGGCCTGACAGTCATCCCATATGGCAACGGCGCCGAGCGGACACTCGAAAACCAAGAGACCGGAGCGGCGGTGCTCGGTCTATCCCTGACCACCCACACACAGGCGCATCTCCTCAGGGCGGGGCAGGAGGGGATTGTCTTCGCGTTCCGGTACGGCCTTGAAATCATGAAGGAGATGGGGGTGCCGGTGGAAACGGTTCGCGCGGGCCACGCCAATATGTTCCTCAGTCCCGTGTTCCGCGATGCCTTCGCCGCTTCCGTCAAGGCGGCCGTGGAGCTTTATGACACCGACGGTTCCCAGGGAGCGGCGCGCGGGGCCGGGATCGGGGCGGAGGTCTTTCCATCACCAGCGGAGGCATTCGCGGGATTGCAGGCAATCGAGATCATAAAGCCGGATGAAACCCTGATCCCGGCATATGACGAGGCATACGAACGCTGGAAAGAATATCTCATGAACGTGACCAACAGAAGGAGCGCAGACACATGAAGGAATCATTGCACAGCATCTGCCGATGGACATTCAATCCCGGGAAGGGCGGTTTCGTTCCCGGTGACGAACGGCCTGAATGGGACTACGCAGCACTCGATACAGCCGGTGTTGTCGAACTGATCGCTGACAAGATACAACCGCGGCTCCCCGGGCATGTTGTTCTCGGCCTGGAAATTCACTATGACAATGAAGTGGACGAAAAAACGGCCCCGGCTATCACAAACGCTCTCGTCGATGCCGGGATGTATCTTGCCATGATAACGCCCGGGGCGCATGTCCATTGGGCGTACGGTGGTGTGGCGTCCCTCGATCCGGCGGAACGAATGCATGCTGAGGAATATGGGACGCGGACCGTGGATGTGGGATACGACCTCATGAAAAAGGCCTGGCATGCAGATCCCCAAAAGGCTCCGTCATTCATCCTGTGGAACGGTTCATTCGGATATGACCTGGCGAGTGTCGGAATACGGGACATGTATCGAAATCTCAAGGAAAGCATCGCCAATCTTTGCCGCCACGAAGCCGAGAAAGGTGGTAAAATGTTTATCGGCTTTGAGCCGAAGCCCAACGAAGGACATCCGGCCATGCTCATCCCGACTGTCGCCAGCGCGCTTCTTTTCTGGAAACGCCTCGGTGAGGAATACGGTATCGATATTTCCCAAAAGGGCGTGAACAAGGAATTCGGCCACTCGGAAATGATCGGGCTCGACCATGTGTACGATACCGTCGAGGAACTGGACAACAATGCCATGGTCCACATGCATCTCAACAGCCAGGGATATAATGACGGCATCATTCTCGGCGGACCGGGAAAATACGATATCGATCACGGCGCCCGTGTGAACGGCATGAACATAGCAATTGCGGGTCTCGTCGCTGACGCCGGTTTTTCCCGCTGGAAAGGGCATGACATGCAGACACGGCCATACGACAACGCCGAACAGGGCATCGACCGTGTCATCCGCAGTATTCTGAGCTGGGAAGCCTGTGCGAAAGCAGCCGCCGAAATCGATACTCCGGCGTTGCTCGCGCATCTCGCCAAACGTGAAACAGCGAAAGCCGAGGACATGATGCGGGCATCGCTTGTTTCCGCACAGGGATATTTCGACGAGTATTACAGGGGATAGAGGCTGTCGACCGTGGGGAAATTTAATGTATAGTCGAACACTTATAACGCCGCATAATATATGTTATGTTAACCTCTTTGTGAACCAAAGAGGTTAACATAACATCCGTGTTTTGAGATGATCGATATAAAACAGCTGGAGTTGGCCTTTATACAGCATCTTAATCGTATGTAAACTCCTGAATCTACAAAAAAAATCTTATGGCCTGTTCCTGTCGAGCATGCGCGGGAACGGTATCGTTTCACGGACGTGGTGCAAGCCGCACAGCCAGGTCACCACCCGTTCGATTCCCAGACCGAAGCCGGCACCAGATTTTTGTGGAGCCCGAGGGGCTGGGTACAGAGGAGATGTACCTC
>CAYNWJ010000485.1:0-3338 GCA_964400815.1 uncultured bacterium | reverse complement strand
CGATATCATCTGGGTGACGATCAACTGCGGCGACACACGACGAAGGCGCATGCCGACCAGCGAAAACAGGCTGATCCGCACACGAGCGGCGAGGGCGGAAATCCACAACGGCACCGGTATTGCCCAGAAGAAGAGCCAGACGACCACCAGTAAGAGAAAGAGCGCAAAAATCAACAGCGGCTGCATGATTGTTTCCATTACGATCCCCTTGTGTATGATTGAAATGTAATTCCTGTCGTCTGAAAAGACGGTTTATTTCATTCCTCGCCCGTCCCGCCGGCCTCGGCCACCACAATACGGCCGCCGTCCACATCCACCACGCGTATCGTGGTATCACGGGCTATATACTCGCCATCGGTGACCACATCGCACCTGATGCCGTCGATCATGGCGGTTCCCGCGGGCCTGAGATCGCTCGACGCCGTACCCGTTTTGCCCAGCAGGGGTTCGTAGTCGTCCAGCGCCCGCGCCCCCTTGACGCTGGAATCGAGACCGAAGGCCTGGAATGCCTTGCTCCTGAGGGCGATGCGTATCATCACCACGGCGGAGAGAAGGCTCACGGCGATGGTGACGAACGCCCCCGCGCCGCCGTATGCCTGGCTCGCCTTGAAGATGCCGTACCCGATCATCATGAGCCCGGCGATCCCCGGAACGGAAAACCCGGGCACAACGAAAATCTCCACGACAAGGAACACGAAGCCGCCGATGATGAGCAGAACGACGAACAGCGCTGTCATAACCAATACCCCCGTTTCGCCGCGTCACGGTCGCTGCCGTCCGCGGAACCGGCCTTTTCATACCATACCGGTGGCGGCACACCGGCATTCAATCCCACATCGACCGGGGCCGCACGCCATCACACCTTCCGCACCACCACGGTGGATCCTCGCGATGCGATCACCACGATGTCGGCGTCCTTCTCCACGTATTCCCCCTCAGTGATCACATGCACGCGCCGTTCGTCTATCAACGCCCGCCCGGAGGGTCTGAGATCGCTGATGGCCCTGCCCGTTTTCCCCACGAGGGATGCATCCGAGTCCGATGAAGAATATCCCTCACCCGTGCGCTCCACGGCTTCGAGAGTGAGATTCCGATAGACCGTCGTTTTCGGCAGGACATGCACGAGGAGGGCGGTTCCGGCCACCGTGGCGGCGAACGCTCCCGCGATGGAATACAGCGCCCTGAAATAGTCGTCCGTCGAGGGGAAGTGGCCGATGAGGCTCAAATAGAGACTTGCGACTATCAGCGCTATGCCGCTCGCCCCGGCAAGCCCGAATCCCGGAAGCAGGAACACCTCCACCGTAAGCAGCACAACTCCGGCCCCGAAAAGGAGCAGATCCCCCACATCGGCGAGACGGATGATATAGTGGCTGCCGAAGAACAACATGAGCGCCGCCAGAGCGATCGTCCCCCCCACACCCCACCCGGGGGTCCTGATCTCGAAAAGCAGGCCGAGGAACCCGATCGACATGAGCAGTGAGCTTACCACGGGATGGGTGAGAAAGCGGACGACGTTCTCGGCCCAGTTCGTATCGAGGGCCTCGAACGCCGCGCCTTCGTCGCCCATGGCAGCCAACACCTCCGGGATGCTTTCGTATGTGCCGTCGGAGATGCCGAGACGCTCGGCTTCACGGTAGGTGAGGGTGAGCAGTTTTCCCTTCCCGATGACCCCGTCGATCTCTATCTCCTCGTCTACCATGGCTTCCGCCAGATCGGCCCGACGGTTTGTCGCTTCGGCCGTGGCGCGCATCTGGGCCCGGAAATAGCTGATGACCTTTTCCGAAGCCTTTTCTCCCTGAAGGTCCACCGCGGTCGCGGCGCCGATGGAAGCCCCCGTCGACATGTACAGGCTGTCGCAGGCCAGCGAAATGAGCGAACCCGCCGAGATGGCGTTCCTGTCAACGAATGCAACGGTCGTGACCGGCGTCCCGAGAATGACATCCTTGATCCTCACCGCGCTGTCGACCCGGCCACCCGGTGTGTCCACGCGGAACACGATCCCGTTCCACCCCTCCGTTTCAGCCTTCCCGACGGCGCGCTCCACAAACGCCGCCAGGCCGCCGTCGATGACCTTCTCGACGGGAACAACGAGATAGTCCGCCCCGGCCGGTCTGCCGGCAGTCAAGAGTATGGCGCACAAAAGCGGGAAAAGGAGCTTCACTTCATCACGTCCTGAATGTATTGGATGTGCTGGATGAATCCGGCATGTGACCGCCGGCCGCGGGGATCATTCTTCCTTTCCGACGTCGAGGATCGCTCCTCCGCCGGGATAATCCGCAAACCCGAAAGCGGTCGCCTCTCCGATCTTCTTCGTGACCCGGGCGATACGCTCGCTATCGTCGAGAGCCTTGGAGATATAATCCGCCAGTTTCGGATCGTCTATTCTCTGCTGAATGAGTTCCAGGTATCCCCGCAGTGATGTGAGGGGATTGTTGATCTCGTGGTTGTAGGTGCCGGCGAGCTCGATGACTGTTTTCAGCTTTTCCTGATCGAGCCTCAGGTCCTCGGCGCGTTTTCTCCAGGTGATGTCACGGAGGATGATCACGATACGGTCGACAGCATCGCTGCCGTTTCTGACGGGCAGATACCTCACATCCATGTAGGATACACCCTTGCCCGGAAAATCGAACCATTCGTCGTACCTGACATCCTCTCCATCCAAACATCGCTCGAAATTGGGCCTGACGATCTTTTCGAACACCTCGTCTCCCAGGAACCGCTTGAGCGGCCTTCCGATGAAATCCTCCGCCGAAAGACCGTGGATCGCCGCATACGCCGCATTGACATAGTGGAACGTGTAGTCCCTGCCAACCACGGCAATAAGATCGGGCAGATCCTCGAGCACCCGGCGGAACATGTCGAGGGCCTTTTCGTCTTTTCTGCTGATGACCTTGATCGTGTTGTGCTGACTTGACATGACGGTACCGCTCTCCCTTTTTTCACGGTGCTTGTGACTCCTGTCACAATAATATATGCACAATACACGCGCATGGGGCTTTTTTTTTCATGGTTGCCGCTGCTATCGTTTTTTTTCACGGCATGGCGTGCGGCAGGCCGTCTGAGCACACGCTCCATGAAAAATACTGGCTTTGTACGCTGTCATTATGTATGATTGTGTATCCGGTTCCCCCGGTAAACGGGCCCCGGCGCGAATCAGTACAACCCAATGGTGTCCGATTTATCGATTGTACCACGCACTCTATGTTCCCAATAAATAATGGTATATATTTCAGATAGGCTATTTCGATTCACTTCGAGACAGTGTGCCGTCACGAGCCGGATAAAAACTCACCCCCTGGCCCCCTCTCTTTTTCAAAAGAGATACTATGGTATAGGAA
>CAYNWJ010000484.1:0-3345 GCA_964400815.1 uncultured bacterium | reverse complement strand
GTCTGGGCTGTTATGGCAACGACATCGTCCGCACCCCCAACATCGACCGCCTGGCCCGGACCGGCATGCGGTTCACCAACGCCTACACTCCCGCGCCGGTCTGCACCCCGGCCCGCATGTGCCTGGAAAGCGGTCTTCTGGCCCACAACCACCGGCTCATCTTCAACACAGGACGCACGGAGCTCCAGGGCGGTCTGAAGGACCCCGAGCCATCCTCGCGCTTCTTCAGCCGGACCCTCGGGGACAAAAACTGGCAGCTCGCCCACATCGGCAAGTGGCACATCGGCACCGAAAAGACGAAACCCGCCGTCGTGGGCTATGACGACTGGCCGTACTATCCCGATTACGGTTACCCGAGCCGTCATCCCCACTACCTGTCCTATCTCCGCAAACAGGGCGTTGACGGGTTCAATCTTCTGTGGGAGCGCAAAGACCCGACCGGCTACCGTCCCTATGCCGGGCTGCAGGAGGGCCCCCAGTCGGCCTCCATTCCGGCCTATCTCGCCAGCCAGAGCGTGGATGCCGTGGAGCGGTATACTGCCAACGACCGTCCCTTCTTCCTGTCCTGCAATTTCTGGGGACCCCACGCCCCCTACAACATCACGAAGGAACATCTGGAGATGTACCGGGGGATGGACATCGACGCCTGGCCCAATTTCGACTGCAATCTCAAGGACAAGCCCGGCGTGATCACCAGGTACGGCGAATACTGGAAGACCGGCTGGTTCAACGAGAAGGACCTCGGGGAGATGATCGGAGAGTATTACGGATACATCACTCTGATCGACGAGGAGATCGGCCGCGTCATTAAGGCGGTCGAGGATGCGGGCGAGTTCGACCGGACACTCTTCGTCTATTCGGCGGACCACGGCAGCAGCGTGGGATCGTACCGCTTCTGGGACAAGGGGTTCGGCATGTACGACTGCATCACCCGCATTCCCATGATCGTCTCCCATCCCTCCATCGAGCCGGGGGTGTCGGACGCCTTCGTCACGCTCTGCGATCTGGCGCCGACCTTCCTCGAAGCGGCCGGAAGCGCGCCGTTCGAGGATATGGACGGCTCCTCGCTCATGCCCGTTCTCGACGGTTCCGCCACGAGCATACGCGACAACCACATCGTCACCGAGCACTTCGGCCACCAGATGCCCTACTGGCAGCGGATGGTCCGCACGCCCGCCTGGAAGTATGTCTACAATCCCTGCGGGTTCGACGAGTTCTACGATCTCGACGCCGATCCATGGGAGACGGAGAACATCTTCGAGCGGGCCGACAGGCGTACAATCGGCGAGGCGCGGGACATCCTCATGCAGTGGATGCGTGAGACCGGTGACCCCGTGCTCTTCTGGGCCAATCCCATGCTGACCTGACGGGGGACGATCATGAGCGACGGCGCATCACGCTTCACCGGCGGTATTGACAGGCGGCGGTTCATCGGCACCTCGTCGGCAGCCGGAGCATCCCTTGCGGGCGGGCCTGTCCGCAGGGCCGGCGCGGACGAAAACGGCATCCGCAACATCCTCTTCCTCTTCGTCGACCAGCAGCGGCAGGGCTCATTGGGGTGTTACGGCGACCCGGTGGTGGAGACGCCGAACATCGATCGTCTGGCGCGGACGGGGATACGGTTCGAGAACGCCTTCACCCCCACACCGCTCTGCTCGCCCGCCCGCATGGCCCTTCAGACGGGCCTCTGGCCCCACAACACGCGGGTCATGTTCAACACCGGGCGCGGCGGGAAATCCGGCGGCGTGGACGATCCCGACCCCCCCGTTCCCTTTCTCGGCGATCACCTCTCACGGCGGAACTGGAACCTGGCCAATGTCGGCAAATGGCACGTGGGATCGGAGAGGAACAAGCCGTCCGCCCACGGCTACGAAGGGGTGTATTACACCGATTACGGGCTCCCGTCGGGCCTCTACAGTCCGCCACACGAGCACTATTTCGACTATCTGAAGGGGCTGGGTCTCGACGGTTTCCGGCTGCTCACGGAGAAACGCGATCCCACCGGCCGCAAGCTCTATGCCGGCCGTCAGGCAGGACCGCCCGAGGCGTCTATCCCCCATTATCTCGCGGGAATGACCGCGGACTACATCGAGAAGTATTCCCGCGACGACCGGCCGTTTTATGTGTCGTGCAACTTCTGGGGGCCCCACGAGCCATACTGCATCCCCGAGCCGTACTTTTCAATGTACCGCGACGCGGACGTGGAGATCTGGCCCAGCTTCGACTGCGATCTCTCGGACAAGCCCGACGCCATCCGCAGGTACGGTGACTACTGGCGGACGGGATGGTTCACAGAGGCCGCGCTCCGTGATCTCATCCGGGAATACTATGGCTACATAACCCTCATCGACGAGCAGATCGGCCGTATTCTCGACGCCCTCGAACGCTCGGGGGAGCTGGAGCGGACGCTCATCGTCTATTCGGCGGACCACGGCAGCACCGCGGGGGCCTACCGTATGTGGGCCAAGGGTTTCGGGATGTACGACTGCATGACCCGCATCCCGCTGGTCGTCTCCCATCCGTCCATACGGCCGGGCGTGTCGGAGGCCTTCGTCACCCTCCTCGATCTCATGCCCACCTTTCTGGACCTCGCGGGGGGGCGGCGGCCGGAGCGCGGGGACGGGAGATCGCTCATGCCCGTTCTCGACGGTTCCGCGGCGGCTGTCCGCGACGATCACATCGTCACCGAGACCTTCGGGCACGTGGTCCCCTTCTGGCAGCGGATGGTGCGGACGCCGGGGACGAAGTTCATCTTCAATCCCACGGACGTGGACGAATTCTATGATATCGGGGCCGATCCCCACGAGACCAGGAACCTGATCGGCACGGTGGACCGGCGGACGCTCGCCCGTCACGGCGAAATCCTTCTGGAATGGATGAAGGAGACGGGGGACGACATGCTGTTCTGGACCGAGAGCCTGCTGTACGATCTCGTGCGGGGGTGAGGGGACTGCATGGCGGCGGGAGATTGCTTGAGAAGCGGTACAGCCGCAACGGTTTTCAACAGCAAGTGATTACATTTAACATGGGGGATACGGATGCCGGGAAAACCAGCGGTATTTCTCGACAGGGACGGCACGATCATCGAGGACCGGGGCCATCTGAAGGACATCGGCGACGTGTGTTTCTTTCCGGAAACCTTCGGGTCCCTCCGAAGGCTGCGGGATCATTTCAAGCTGTTCATCGTCACCCACCAGCCGGGGGTGTCCCGGGGCCTCATAACCCGCGTCGATGTCGATGCGATCAACGCGCATGTGAGCGGGACGCTGCGTGAGAACGGCATAGACATCATCGAAACCTATGTCTGTCCCCACGACCGCTCGGAAGGCTGCGCCTGCATCAAGC
>CAYNWJ010000483.1:0-3354 GCA_964400815.1 uncultured bacterium | reverse complement strand
ACGGGTGATGGGCGTGTCCATCGACGGTCTCGGCGACGAGAATCTCATGTGGGTGGATGACACGATCCTCGAAGGGACCTATTTCGACTCGAAGCCCTATTTCTGGAACGCCGGCGGGTTGCGGACATGGCTGGCGCCCGAGGACCTGTTCTTCGTCAACGCCGAAAAGGACCCCGACAGCTGGTTCGTGCCGGAGCAGCTTGATCCCGCGCCCTTCGAGGTAGTTTCGAAGAGTCCCCGAGAGGCGGTGTTCCGCGCCGAAATCGACCTCCCCGCGAACATCGGCGAGACCTATGAGGTCACGCTCGAGCGCCGCATCGGTCTCCTCACCGATCCGCCCCCTGAGGCCGGTCCTCTGCCGGACGGTGTCGAATATGTCGGCCTCGACAAGACCCATTCGATGACGAACCGCTCGGACAAGGTCATCGGGGACGATCTTCCCTTCGTGTGCCTGTGGAGCCTGCTCCAGATCAACCCGTCCGGCACCACCCTCGTGCCGGTGAAGGAGGGATATGATCCCCGTGAGGCCTACCGCGAGTATTTCAACCCCCTCGGCGACCGCCTCGTCATTCAGGACAACATCATCTCCATCAAGATAGACGGCGAATACCGGCTCAAGATCGGCGTGCGTCCCGAGGCTGCGGACAAGGGGCTCGCCTATCTCCGCGATGACGGCGACGGCACCGGCGTTCTCTTCGTGAAGGTTTTTCCCATCGATCCCGAAGGCACCTATGTGGACAAGCCCTGGGGGACGGACAGCGATTATGGTGATGTGATCGAGCTCTACAACGATGACGGCAACATGGGCGGTTTCACAGAGATCGAGTGCCACGGTCCGGCCGAGCGCCTCGAAAAGGGTGAGACCCAGTCCCACTCGCTCAAGCTGCACATGTTCCGCGGACCGATCGCCGACCTGAAGGATATCGGCTCGGCGCTCCTCGGTGCGGACCTGAATGCCGCCCATTATTTCTGATCGGCATCCTGCATGGTAACGAATGAACGGCGGCGGTGACTATCGTCGCCGTTTTTTTCGTTTTCGACATTTTCGTCGATTGCAGGGGCGAAAAGAGGTTGATACCACCGGAGATTCGACGAAAATGTCGCCACCGGCGCAGGCGTGCAATGCCTGTCTTGATGTAACAGTATTCCAAGTGCTTTGTATTTAAAGGTATATACGAAATAATGTGATTCTGGCACGCAAGTTGCGATATACTGTAAACGGAAACAGCACTCCGTGGCGGAAGTACCGGCCCGCAGGGTGTTGCATTCCATGCGAACGAGAGGTTTGAAAGGACCTGTAGAGCGTGTGACGATTCATGATCTTTTCAAAACTCTCTGGCGAACCGGGGAGGTTCACAGCCTCCCCGGTAAAATACTTGAAAACAAGGTCGGGCATGCCATATATTTGCATTGATGGCTGCAGAGACGGAACATCCAGCGGCGGGGCCCGAATCCACACGGAGAACGTATGGCAGAGTGAGAAAGCTGGTGGGACGCATGAAAGGCATGATACTGATAATGATTGCGGTCGTTTCCGGCCTGCTCGCGGCCGGACCGCCGTTTGTCGTCGCCCAGGAAAAGGCCGAGACACCGGAAACCCGGGAAACCGCGGAAATGCCCGGATTCCGTGACGAGGACGGCGACGGGGTCAACGATCTCTTCCGGGATGCGGACGGCGACGGGGTCAACGATCTGACCGGAACCCGCTACCGTCACACCTTCAGGTATGTTGACGAGGACGGCGACGGCAGAAACGACCTCTTCCGGGATGCGGACGGTGACGGCCGCAATGACATCTTCCGCGACGAGAACGGCGACGGTATCCGTGACAGCCAGGCCATGGGACCACGGGGAATGCCCTTCCGCGATCTTCAGGAGGTTCTCGATTTCGACGGTGACGGCAGGAACGACGTGACGGGATCGCCGATTTCCCGTAACAGCAGAGGCCGTGGGTTTGTCGACGAGGACGGCGACGGATTCAATGACAAGGCCCGCCCGGCGGACAGGGCGGACGAGAAGGGTCCTGACATGGAGTCTGCGGACAGGTTCGACACCTTCCGCGACGAGGATGGTGACGGTATAAACGACGGACGCGGACTGGGCCGGGATATGCGCAACCGCGGCAGGGGCGTCAAGGGACGATTCAGCAGAGGCGGCAAGGACAAGTGATACCGTCGAAGGCCGGCGGAACTGTTTCGGCTCGTCATGTCGAATACGAACGCACCTCTCAGAAGATGATACGGATGCGTTTTTTTATATATCACAGTGTGGACGCCCTCTTTACGGCCGCGAAAGCCCTTGTCGCCGCCGTTTTCCTTCTTCTGATTTCTCCGCGGCAGGCGGAGTGTCTCGATTTCGCCGGCGGCATGACCATCGATTCGGCCTCGAACATCCTGATGCGAACGGCCGGCTCCCCCGGAACCATGTCCTCCCTCTATTTCGAAACGGGCCAATCCTTTGCCGGAACATACGCCTGGTACGACGCCAGCATGGGCGTGCTCAGCAACTACGACTCCGTGCAGATACACAAGCACAACGCGGGGATATCACGGCCGGTCCTTTCAAATGACAGACACCTGCTCGCGGCGGGCGCGATGATCGATCTCGCCCGGTATGGCGATGTGACCCTGCTCAGGGGATACAACCAGCTTTCACTCCTCGGAAAATACAAGCGCTATCTCACCGGATCACTGCTGTTCCGCGCCGAGGCCGGCTATCAGACCCGTCGATACCGGCTGCACGAAACGGAAAATTATTCGGAAGGCGGGGGATGGCTGCGGCTCGACAGGTTTTTCGATTCCGGCATGACGGTCCGCGGCCAGATCGATTTCGGCATCAGGGGCTATCCGAACCTCCCGGCCGATCCATCGATGATCCTCTATGGCGTCAGCGGCCGTGTGGCGCGGTCGCTCGGCAGCCGCTGCGGTGTGTGGTTGGAGCTCTTTGATCGCGAGCTTGCGGACCGGGGCGGCGGGGATACCGCGGGTTCCGGCTATACTGACCCGGGAGACGGGAGCGGCATCGACTTCGACCGCATATTCCTCGACGACAGGTACAAATACTCCGCATTTGGAGCGCGCCTCCACGGCAAGATGCTGTTCGGTGCGGCGCGGTATGTCGAGCTCGACCTGATGCTGTCGAGAAAGGAATACGACGGCGGACTGATGAGGTTTTACCGGTATCTTCCGCCGGACGGCTGGAGCGAGACCGAATGGGGGGCAGGGGTCACGCTCGGCTGGAAAACGGCATATCTGCCCGACTGCCTCGATCCGAAACTGGACATCTACTACCTGAAATCGGATGCTTCGGACTCTGATCTTTCCTACGACCCGCTCGGGTTCTCCGTCGGCTTCG
>CAYNWJ010000482.1:0-3361 GCA_964400815.1 uncultured bacterium | reverse complement strand
GAAGGGGATTGACCCCGCCTTTCTCAAGAAGCGGTACGGCTCGCGGCTCTCGTTCTGGGGCGGCGGCGTCGACACGCAGACGACCCTTCCCTTCGGAAGTGTCGACGACATCCGCGCCGAGGTTCGTGAGCGTGTCAAGACACTCGCTCCGGGCGGCGGCTATGTGTTCGCCACGGTGCACAACATCCAGTCGGACATCGCCCCGGAAAAGATCGCCGCCGTCTATCAGACCGCCCGCGAGGCGGGTGTGTATCCCATCCAATGATCGTGCGGGCCGTCCGCTATATGAACAGGTTCACGTTCGCGTCGCCGGCCTCGCCCAGATAGGTGGCCACTCCTCCGATATCGATCCCGTCCGCAAGTTCGTCGCGTGTAATTCCCATCATGGACATCGAAGTGGTGCATGCGACACGTTTCACGCCCAGCTGCCCGGCCATGTCCATGAGTTCCTCCAGGCGGGGCATCTTCTTGGTTTTCATGACGCCCTTCATCATGGCCGTACCCGCCCCGAGGAAGTGCATCTTCGAGAGCCCCGTGTCCCGCGGCCCCTTCGGCAGCATCCAGCCGAAGAGCTTTTCGACGAGCGGCTTTGATTTCCCGGACCCGGCGGGTTTTCTGAGAAGCGACAGTCCCCAGAAGGTGAAGAACATGGTGACGTCCATGCCCGACGAGGCAGCCCCCGTCGCGAGAATGAACGCCCCCATCGCCTTGTCCATGTCGTTTGAGAACACGATCAGAGTCATTTTTTTTCGGGTGTCGCTCATTGGCTGCTCCCTTCCGTCCCGTTCGATGTAAGCCTGTTTCATGCAAACGCCGTTTTCATAAAAATCGGGTTTGATGCACAACATGTTTCCGTTATATTGAAAATTACCTGTGTAAATACGTCCTTTTCCCGGGTGCGCCTGCGTTTGTTCCGGGGTGAAGGCTGTCTTGCGCATTTCAGCGTCGTCCTGTATGTATATTATACGGATTTTTCCGCGTTTGGAGGCATACAATGCATATCGAATCGAAAACGTTCCTTCCGGTCGAGGTCGTGTACCATCCCAACTGGTGGAACCGTCAGACCGGCATGACCTTCGACAGGAGCTTCTTCTACGATCCCGAACGCCGTATCCGCGACGAAATGACCATGCGCCGCGTGATGTGGGAGAAATTCGGGCAGTTCGGGTATGGGGAGGAAAACCCCGAACCGGAGCCCGTCATCGGGCCGGTGCATCTGGCCGCGGGCTATCTCATGTCCTCCGTATGGGGCTGTCCCATACGTTTCACCGACAACAACAGCCCCGAAGTGCAGCCACTGTCCATGACCATCGGGGATGTGGCGGCCATGGACACGCCCGATCCCATGGACAGCGCCGAATTCCGGGATTTCATGGATCTCGTCCGCGCCCTGAAGCAGCGCTTCGGTTATGTGAAGGGCGATTTCGGCTGGGGGAACCTCCAGAACCTGGCCCTCGACCTGACCGGCCACGACATCTTCTATGCCTATTATGACGCGCCGGATGCCGTGCACGCCGCCTACGACAAAATGAACACCCTCGCCATCGAGCTGCTCGAAACCATCAGGCGTGAGACCGGCACGACATCCATCACGGTCAACCGCAGTGTCGAGAAGGTCGATCCGGCCATCAATCTCCAGTCCAACTGCTCCGTGCAGATGATCTCGAACGAGACCTATGAAACCTTTCTCCTGCCGCACGAGATCGAGCTTTCAAGCAGGCTTCAGCCCTATGGCATCCATCACTGCGGGAACAACATGCACGATGTGGCCGAGGGCTATTCCAAGGTGAGGGAAGCCTGCTTCTTCGATGTGGGGTGGGGGGCCGACATCGCGCACTGCCGTAAACACCTGCCGGACGCCTTCTTCAATGTCCGACTCTCCCCCGTGAAGATCCAGACCTGCACGGTGGACGAAGTGGAGGCGGATCTGGTGGACCTGCTGGAGAACGCCGGCGACCTGTCGAATGTGGGCATCTGCTGTATCAACATGGACGACGGCACCCCCGACGAGAATGTGGCGCGGATTTTCGAGGTCGCCGAACGGTATCGCGGGTACGGGGGATGACCGGGCGGGGTGGTATGTCTGCGGGCTGCGGGCGATGTCCGCCGCTCCGGCCTGACAATCCCCGGAAGACCCCCTGGAATAATATACATAAGCTATGATTTATTATGGTATTATATCGAATATTCATGCAAGAAAAGCATGTATGAAAAGTATCGGAACCGCAGGCATCCCATGATGGCGCTGATGGAAGAATGATGCTTGACAGTACACCGTTTGAACCATGATTAATGGGATTATAAGATTGACAGGATGGTAATCGAGGTTCATCCCGTAATCCCGTAAATCCCGGTTCAGCAATTGAAAACCGCCGAAGTGAATATATTTGCCGGATAATGGGGTATTATCAGGCCGTTCCGGTATATTGCTTGTGTCGACATAATGCATTATATTTGAAAATCATAAAATTGAATCCGGCCCGGGTTTTCATTGACTTCCTGCCGGTAAAATTTGTTGCATATGAATAATATTCAACGCCGATTTCATTCGCTGATACCAGAGAAATGAGAACAATACATTACCGGCATGGTACGCTGAAAGGAGCGGAAGCATGGAATCCCACAGATCGAAACGGCGCAAATTCGTGAGGGGAATGGCCGGTCTCGCGGCGGTCCCGGCGGCCATGGCGCCCTCCACCGCCCTCGGTGCGAACGACCGCATCAATTTCGGTATCATCGGCACAGGCGGCATGGGAACGGGACACCTGAACAGCCTCGTGGGCAGGAGCGGGGACGACAACATCCGTGTCGTCGCGATCAGCGACTGCTACCAGCGGCGCATCACACGTTCCCGGACCATCGGAAAGAACGCCGGGTATGACATCGCCGGTTATATGGATTATCGAAAGCTCCTGGACCGTAACGACATCCAGGCGGTGCTCATCGCCACGCCCGACCACTGGCATTCGAAGATCGCCATCGAGGCCATGGAGTCCGGCAAGAACATCTATGTGGAAAAGCCCATGACACTCACCGTGGAGCAGGCCATCGAGGTTCGCGACGCCCGGAAACGTCTCGGAAAGGTCCTCCAGGTGGGGCCGAACTTCACCGCCCAGGCCCAGTACTGGAACGCCCGCGACATCATCCAGTCGGGCCGCGTGGGCAAGGTCACCTGGGCGCAGGCGAGCTACAACCGCAATCCCCGCGCCGGAGGGGCGTTCGGGGCTCTCGGCAGGGTGAACGAGATGGCGGGACCCCGGCAGTCCGGCGAAGGGCACATCGACTGGGACATGTGGCTCGGCCATGAGTGGGGACTCGCGCCGAGGATTCCCTGGAATCCCGATCATTTCTTCCGGTTCAG
>CAYNWJ010000481.1:0-3362 GCA_964400815.1 uncultured bacterium | reverse complement strand
CGGCGACCGCCTTCATGATGAGGAGGACGCGATTGATCTCTTCCAGCGCCTGCGCGCCGGTCCTGATGTTGAAATCCCCGCCATGCTCATGCAGCCGTTTGAAGACCCGCCGCATCGCATCGGCTACCGCGGGAACATCCCCGGCTCTTCTCACCTTCACCGTAATCCAGTTGAGGCGGTCGTTGCCGGTTATCCTCGTCTGGGCGGTCGTGACCGGTATCATGGTCCGGTTGCCGTAGTTGTTGTCGAAGAACTTCTTGTCCTCCATGACGCCGATGACGGTATAGCGGTCACCGCCTAGCTTGACTTCCTTCGACACGGGATCGGCGTCCTCACCGAAAAGGCTCGCGGCCACCTCGTGACCGAGCACGATCACCTTCGCCCGGTTGATCAGGTCGAGGGTGTTAATGAAGCGTCCGGCCGCCACGTCCCAGTTCTCCATCATGGGATATTCCGGCGCCGTGCAGGTGACGTTGACGGCGTCCATCGAGGCAGAGCGGTAGCGTATGTTCCACTGGCTTCCCCCAACGTTCACATTGGGCATGACAAACTCGACCATGTCGGTTTCGGCCTTGATCGCCTCCACATCGCGATAGGTGAGATATTCCTCCCAGTTCCTTTGCACCCACTGACCGCTCGCGTCACGGTACCATTGATCTGGCGCCCACGCCCATATCTGTGTGAACCCGCCGAGCTGCTCGAATTCGCTTGTTATATAGGTCTGGAGACCGTCGCCGATGGAGACGATGCCGGTGACGGAGCCCACGGCGATGAGAATGCCCACGAGGCTCAAAAGGCTCCTGAGCTTGTTGGACCTGAGCTGGTCCAGACTGATGCGTATCGAATCAAACACGTTCATGCGCGTCTTCACTTCCGTTCAATATGTGTGCACGATATACCGTAACAATCCCCGTCATTCATATCTCAGCGCCTCTATCGGATCGAGCCGTGAGGCGCGCCATGCGGGATAGACCCCGAAGAACAGGCCGACGCCGGCGGAATACAGGATTGCGAACATCATGAGTCCTGGCGTGACGATGCTTTCGAAGGGCATGCTGGCATTGAGGCTTTTCACATAGGCAGATATCCCCGATCCGAGCCCCAGGCCGAGACCGATGCCGAGAAAACCGCCGAACAGGCACAGCACCATGGCCTCGATGATGAACTGGCTCATGATCGCACCGCGTGTGGCCCCGAGGGCCTTCCTGATGCCGATCTCACGGGTGCGCTCGGTCACCGACACGAGCATGATGTTCATGATACCCACGCCCCCCACGATGAGGGAAATGCCCGCGATGCTTCCCGCCACGATCTTCATGATCATCACCACGCGGTTGAAGCGGGCGATCTCCTCCTCGCCTGTCCGGACGCGATAATCCTCGCCGTGGGCGTGGCTGCGCTTGAGCATGCTCCTGATCCTTTCGGCGATGAGGGGTACATCGCCGGGACGTTCGGCCACGATGGAAATCTGGCCCAGACGGTCGTTGCCGTAAATGCGTTTCTGAACCGTTGTATAGGGGATGACCATGTTTCGCTCGTTGACACTGTCGAAAAACTTCTTGCGCTCCAGAACACCGACAACCGAATAGCGTTCGCCGTCGAGCTTGAGCTCCCTTCCCACCGCCTCTCCCTCGCCATAGAGATCTTCCGCCAGTTCGGGACCGATGACGGCGACCTTGCGGGCATCGTCAACATCGCGCCGTGTAATGAACCGGCCGGAAGCGATCTTCCAGTCCTGGGTGTGGTGGTAGTATTCGTTGGATGCGCGGACATTGGCGTTCGTGGTGGTTTTTCTGTTCGATATCCGGCGGCTCGAATAGATGACGGGAACGAGAAATTTGATGTTTTCGATCTCGCCGGCCATGCGCTCCGCGTCTCCGTTCGTCAGATAGGCCTCCCAGTCCCGCCTGATCCAGCGGCCGTCCTTTCTGATCCAGGAGCGCGGAGGATCGACCCAGATCGAGCTCGATCCGCCCATACGGTTGAATTGTTCGCCGACCGTGAGCCTGAGCCCGTCGCCGAGCGACACGATGCCCGTGACACTTCCCACGCTGATGAGAATACCGAGGATGGAAAGCATGGCGCGCAGCTTGTGCACCCTGATCTGTTCGAGTCCCATGCGGACGGGTTCGATGATGTTCATGCCTCGAATTCCTCAATTCTGCCGGAGCCGCCGGGCGGCCGGTTTCGGTTACGACTGGCTGCCTGTTTGCGCCGTGGCCTGTTTCGGCGAGCCTTCGGCTTTCTTGTCGCCGTTCTTTTCCTTGTTCTTCTTTTCCCGTTCCTCGAGTTTCTTGTAGAATTCCCCGGCGTTTGTGACCACCGCCGTCGAGGTGTCAACTTCGGCGATCACCTGGACCCGGTTGTCGCTCTTGATGCCCAGTTCCACCACGATCTCCGTGAAATCGTCCAGCGGGTCCTTCTTCTTCGCGAAGAGGCCCGCATTTTTTCCTTCCTTCTTCTTTTCATCTCCGGCGGGATCGGCCTTTTTGCGATAGATCACGTTCTTCACCGTACGGGTCCCTTCATCCTCCGGGCCTTCCTTCTTTTCATAGACCGATTCGACGGGAAGGTAGTGCACGTCGGCGACTTCATTGATGATGACATCGATATCGCAGCTCATTCCCGGCCTGAGACGTTCGTCCCTGTCGAGAATCTCGATCTCGGTCTTGAAGGTGACCACGTTCCGGCCCTGCTGGAGGGTTCCCACGGGCGAGATGTGCCTGATCGCTCCCGCGAACGACGTATCCGGATAGGCATCGAGCCTGATACGCACCTCGGCCGCCACATCCACCCTGCCGATATCGACCTCGCTGATGTTCGCCTTGATGATCTTGGTCGATGGATCGCCGATCTGGAACAGGTTCGTGCCCGCCACCACGGAACTGATTCCCGATGTGACAATGTCCCCTTCCTCCACCAGACGCTGGGTGATGTAGCCGTCATAGGGAGCGCGGACCTCCGAACGGACGATGCGCTCGTCGCCGCCGTCCCCCTCGGTCTCAATCTCGCGCTCCATGATCTCCAGTTCCTGCTTCGCCAGGTTGAAGGCGTTCAGGGAAATCAGATACTGGTTGCGGGCGTCCTCCACCTCCTTGGTGCTGATGAGGGAGGTTTTCGCCAGTTCGCCCTTGCGTTCGAGTTCCTTCTGCGCCTGTTCCATGTTGATGCGGGTCCTGTCGACCGCCGCACGCTTCTGGAACAGCAGCAGGGTCTGTGTCGGATCGGGATCGATGACGCACAACACCTGTCCCTCGCTGACATCCTCCCCTTCCTTGACGAATATCCCGCTGACGGTCCCGGCGATCTTGGATTTGACATCCACCGTCCGGAGGAGCTCGATATTCCCCGTCTCCGTCAGT
>CAYNWJ010000480.1:0-3365 GCA_964400815.1 uncultured bacterium | reverse complement strand
AAGGAAATGGGCATGCAGCGCCTGGGACCGGGATACACCTTCGCCCGGACCTTCCTGGAAGCGTTCCCCGACGCGTCCATCGGGCTGGTGGTGTGCGCCCGTGGCGGAACGACCATCGAGCAGTGGTCTCCGGATGGCCTTCTCTATTACGAGGCCATACGGCGCGCCCGTCAGGCGATGGAATCCGGCGCGCTCGCGGGAATTCTCTGGCACCAGGGCGAGGGTAATCGCGATGACACAGCCTATCTCGAAAAGCTCGCCGCGTTGATAGCCAAACTCCGAACCGATCTCAACGCTCCCGATCTTCCCTTTGTCGCGGGGGAAATCACCGGCGACTGGCCCGTCAACGGCCAGATCGGGAAACTCCCCGAAAAGGTCCCGCGTACTGCCGTGGTCAGCGCCGAAGGTCTCGTCACCCTCGATGAATGGCACTTCGACACCCCGAGCATGCGGGAGTTCGGGCGGAGGTACGGCGAGGCTATGATATCGCTGATGCAATGATTGAGACCGCCGGGGCAAGAATATGACCGGCTGGTATCGACGGTCAGTTTGATCGAAGAGCCGGGACATGGAAACGGGGATGGCTGAATAACCATCCCCGCTTGCGTTGCTTTGAATATCCGGATGTGCTCGATACTGCCGTTCCCGCTGTCAATACCCGAGACCCGTACCCGCCGGCAATTCCTCGGAAATATCGATCGGGATGATCCCCTGCGGATTCATCGTGCCGAAGACCGCCTTCACCGCCGCACCGATGGAATAGAGGGACGGTGAATAGGCGTAGATGTATCCCTCGACCTCGGGCAGCTGGTTGATCAGGAAGGGGTCGTTGAAGGAGAGGGCGATAATCGACCGGTTGGATGCGCGCACGGTTTCAATGAGGGACCGCACCTCGGGCGTGACCGTGGGGACGCCGGGAATGTCGGATGTTTTCAGGAAGAATGAACAGAGGATGATATCCGCTTCCTTCGCCCGGCGTTCCACTTCATGGCGCACACGCTGGTCCGGTTCTCCAAAGATGTTGATGTGTATGCGGGACTCCGTATTCTGCGCGATTTTCTCCGAATAGATGGTGGTATAGTTGGGGGAAAGCTCATCGAAAAACGATACCGACAGGACATAGGACTCGTCGGCGTCGATGGGAAGAATGTCGTTGTCGTTCTTGAGCAGGGTGATGCAGGATTCCGAAAGCTCCTCGGTCGTCTGATAGAACTCGGGAAGGCCGAGACCGGCCATCGACCGGAGAGACCGCTCGCTTTTCACCAGAGAGAGGTTCAGGCGGCTCTTGATGTCGATGATCGTGTGCGCCGATCGTTCCACCACATCCATATCGACCGCCCCGGCGAGCGATTCCTCGAAGAGAATGTCGATGAAAGGTATTTCCGTGGTGAAATTCTCGGGCAGAATGAACATCGTCATTCCCGCGTCCATGGCGTCGAGGATAACATGCGCGGTTTCAGGGGCGACGTCGGGATCGAATGACGTATGGAGTTCGGACACGAAGATGCCGTCGAAACCGAGACGCGAGCGCAGAATGCCGATGTTTTCCCTCATCGTGGCCGATTCGGTTTGCCTGTCCCCGAACCGCTCCTCGAGCGGAGAGCCCATGATGGAAAGAACGCCCGTTTCTATTCCCGCCTGAAAAACATCGAGCTGATTCTGGTTTATTGAATCGGTCGGCATGGTGACGAGGGCGTGCACGGCGTCCGAGGGGAAATATTTCATGCATGCCGCGATACCCACTTCCTGGCATCCCCGTATATACCGCGAACCCAGATCGGTGACCGTTTCGGTATTGCTGCCGAGGGAGCGTGTCACGAGATCATTGTTTTCCGATTGAACAGAGAGATTTACGACGGGGGACATGATCCATGTGATACCCTGTGATTTCGCCTCGACCGCGGTGATCTTTCCCTGTCGGTAGGCGTATTCGGGAGACCGGGAGGCGGCAAGCGCAATGGGTGAGGGGAACCGTGTGGCGTTGAAATCCCAGTACCACGCTCCGCTGTTGAAATCGGCCGATATGAAGAGGGGGACGTTCGCCATTTCCTGCAGAAGCAGGGATTCGTCGTGCAGCTTGTTCGCGCTGAACTCGTTCCGCGTTTCCATGTCCACGGAGTCCAGGTTTGCGGTGAAGAAAACGGCTCCGGGTTGATATTTCCCGATGAGTGTGTTGATGGAGTTCTTGTATTCGGGGAAAAGGAAGTATCTGATGGGATCGACCGTGAGGCAGAACATCTGGCCGATCTTTTCCTGGTCGGACATCCCGGAGTAGGTCTCGTCCACCCAGGACATCTCCACCTGTTTCTGTTCCTTTTCGCAGCCGGCCGCGACTATGAGAAGCGAGGCCGCCATGATGACTGCGGCAGCCAGTGCACGGAATGTATGCCGATTGTTCATGCCGTTTCCTTTTTCTTTAATGCCAGGTAGATAACGGAAAATAACAGGCTTCCCAGAACGATCAGGAAGAAACCGATATTACGGGGTCCGAGGATGATCTTGCCGATACCGAACAAAAACAGCCAGACACTGAGCGAACCGAGAATCCAGTTCATGAAATCGAGGCCGATGTGGGGGCGCGGGTGCTTCAGTTCGGCGGGTGGTATACGGTCCGCGACCCGTTTCCAGAGCGCCCCCCCGGGCTGCACCCGGCGGTAGAAAGCCTCCAGATGATCCATCGGGACCGGCTTCGTCAAATATGTCACCGTGATCCAGGCGGCGGTGGAAAGGGCGGTGGTCACCAGCATCAGCACGGTGAAGCCTTCGTTGGTGTCGGTGGAATAACCCAGGGCCATGAGCACCGACGCCACCGCCAGCGACGCCGCCATCGCCGTGACCTCGCTCCATGCGTTGACCCGCCACCAGAACCACCTGAGTATATACACGAGCCCCGTGCCCGCGCCGATCGTCATGATGAATTTGTAGGCTCCCACGACCGTTGTGAGAAGCAGGGTTATGACGGCGGCGATGATCATCAGCAGGAATGTCGTGATCCTCGATATCCTGACATAGTGCCGTTCTTCGGCGCCGGGCTTGATGAACCTGATGTAGAAGTCGTTCACGATGTATGACGTGCCAAGATTGAGGGACGTGGAGATCGTCGACATATAGGCCGCGGCGAAGGCGGCGAGCATCAGTCCCCGGAAGGCCGGCGGCATGTGCTCGATCATCACCGAGACATACCCGGCTTCCTTGTCGGCCGCGTCCGGGACGAGGACGATGGAGGCCAGCGCGACCAGAATCCACGGCCAGGGCCTGAGGGCGTAATGTGCGATATTGAACCACAGGGCGGCGAGCAGCGAGTGTTTCTCCCGTCGACTGGGTTACGGGCACCTCTATCCGCAGAGCGAGGAGGAGATGATCCG
>CAYNWJ010000479.1:0-3378 GCA_964400815.1 uncultured bacterium | reverse complement strand
CCCCTGTCATAGAGGGCGCGGCGGGTCGGCTCGAAGATCAAGTCGCCCGAACGCGCCAGCCCGCCTCCGATGGCGACGAGATCGAAATTGAGGATGTTGAGCGCGTTGACGATGCCGATGCCCAGAATGTATCCCGCCGTGTCGAACATCTCACGGGCGAAGGCGTCACCCGCCTCGGCGGCCTTGTAGATGTCCTGGGATGTCAGCTCTCCGGGTTTTTCGCGGAAGGGGGCGAGGGATGTCTCTATATGCTCGTTGACGATGGCCTCGTTGGTCATGCGGACGATGCCGGTGGCGGAAGAATACAGTTCTATGCACCCCCGCTGGCCGCACCAGCACTGGGGGCCGTTGTAGTCGATGGTCGTGTGGCCGAACTCGCACGCGTTGTCATTGAAACCCGTGAGGAGCTTCCCGGCGCTGACCGCACCGCCGCCGATGCCCGTGCCCAGGGTGAGGACGAAGAAATGGTCGTGCCCGCGGCCGGCGCCCATCCACCACTCGCCGAACGCGAACACCGTGGCGTCGTTCTGGATAAAGACGGGGGGACCGATACGGTCGCTGATCCTGGCTGCCAGGGGAAAATTCGTCCAGTGGGGAAGGTTGCCGGCGTATAATATCTTGCCTTCCTTCGCGCTCAGCGGTCCCGGGGACCCGATGCCGATGCCGCACACATCGGCGGCCGTCACCCCACCGCCGACGATGACCGCCGATATGGAATCCGCGATCTGGTTGACCGGCGCCTCGGCGGATTCGCGC
Organism: uncultured bacterium; assembly: GCA_964400815.1. Classification (GTDB taxonomy): domain Bacteria; phylum Latescibacterota; class Latescibacteria; order Latescibacterales; family Latescibacteraceae. Next base: position 2,622 of record CAYNWJ010000479.1, on the reverse strand, counting down.
GCCCTTGTTTTACGCTCGTCGCGTGCGATGATCGTCCCCTCCTCGTCCACGAGCCCCGATCTGACATTCGTTCCGCCGAGATCAACTCCCACATACAGTCGTTCAGCCATGTCGCCCCCGGTATTATTATGTAATGGTGATTCGATTGCCTTTCGTTCATCCGCGTCCGCGCCTGCCGCAGTCCACGCCGGCAGAAGGTCAGTCACGCATGTTTCTTAGAATAAGCAGCCTGACGAGTGTCAGCACGGCCGTTGCGGCTGCGGCGACATATGTCAGGGCGGCAGCGTCGAGCACCTTCTTCGCCTGGGGAACCTCGTCATCCGCCAGAAAACCGCCGTCGGCAAGCACCGCAAGCGCGCGCTTCGATGCGTTGAACTCCACCGGCAGGGTGACGAGGGTGAAGACCACGGCCACGCTGAAGAGGATGATGCCGGCATCCATGAGCCAGGTCATGTTCGAACCCGTGAACATGGGAATGAGCAGCCCGATCATGAAAAGCCAGATGCCGAGCTGGGAGCCGGTCGCCGCGGCCGGGGCCACAGCCGATCGGAGGACCAGCGCGGGGTATTTGACCGCGTGCTGGACGGCGTGTCCCGCCTCGTGGGCCGCGATGCCCAGCGCCGCGATGCTCTGTGATCCATAGACGCCCTCGGAGAGCCTGAGAACGCCCTCGCGGGGATCGTAGTGATCGGTGAGCTGTCCCTTGACCGGTTCGATGCCAACCGAGCGAATGCCGTTGCGTTCCATGATCGCGCGCGCCACATCAGCGCCGGTCATGCCGGAACGGGCCCGCACCTTGCTGAATTTCGAATAGGCCGATTTCACCTTCGCCTGGGCCCAGAGGGTCAGGATGATCCCCGGTATGACCAGGATCATTGTGGGATCCAAGAAAAACATGGCGCACCTCCGCTATGCAATGGTGTTGATTTCTGTCGCGGACCGTCCGCTTTTCCGTTCCGGCCCGCGGGATGGTCATGACGACCGTGAGAGGCCGGAATCTTCCGAACGGCCGGCTTGTGGCTCCGCTGTACTGAAAAGTATGGAAATGTGACCTGTCAGGCAAGCTCCCATCGCGCCGCAGGCCGTGTCAGGATATCCCTTCCCTGTCGCGCGATTTCATGAGGAGGAACTCGTGCACGCCCGTTTTCTTGTAGTTCGGCACCGTGCCGATCTCATGGTATCCGAGCCTGAGATAGAGACGTTTTGCGTCGGTGTTGAAATCGGTAACCATCATGAAAATGTGCGGTGACACGGGAAACATCGTTTTCTCCAGATGTGCGATGAGCTTCGTGCCGATGCCCCGGCCGCGCCAGCCCCGTTCCACCGCGAGCATGCGCACATAGACGAATTCCCCCATCATGCCGTTGGGGATCGCGCCGATGAATCCCCGCACGCCGCCGTCCTCCTCCCACACCCAGAAGCGCGTTCCCTTCCTGAACTCGTGTTTCATCAGAAAGTGCGCGTCCCCGCGCGGACGGCCGTATTCCTCCCACATGCGGCTGTCGGATACGATCCCGGCGCAGCGTACCAGGTCCTCTTCGCGAATATCGCGGATCATCGAGCCTCCGGAGTCTTTGATCGTCGTTTCATGACTGTTCGCCAGCAGACGCTTCGTCCCCGATGCCTGTTCCCCGGCCGAGCACCATGCCCTCTTCAACCTTGTGGCCCCGCACGAACGACGCGCCGTCCATCGCCGTTTTGCCCGGAGGCTGCACCTCGATGAGCTCGACCGCTCCCGAGCCGCAGGCCACGGCGAGACCATCCCGCGCCGAAGCCATTGCCAGCGTCCCCGGAGACCCCTGTGCGGTTTCCCCGGCGATCCCCGTGCGGTGGATCTTGAGTTTTTTTCCGTCCCACAGCGTCCACGCACCGGGTACGGGGTTCATGCCGCGCACGTGGTTGTGCACCGCCTGCGCCGGCAGGCTCCAGTCGATTTCCGCGTCTTCCTTGTGCAGTTTCGGCGCCGGGCGGGACGTTCCCTGCGGCTGCGGGACCGGGCTGAGGGTCCCCTGTTCGATGCCTTCGACCGTATCGACGGCAAGCTCCGCCCCGATCTCCTTGAGCCTGTCATACAGCTCGCCCGCCGTTTCATCTGGGCCGATCGCGGTCCTTCGGCTGAGAAGGATGTCCCCCGTATCCACCGTTTCCTCGATGAAGAACGTGGTGACCCCCGTTTCGCTGTCGCCGTTGATGACCGCCCGGTTGACCGGCGCGGCGCCGCGGTAGTCCGGGAGAAGCGATGCGTGCAGATTGACCGTACCCCGCGGGGGAATGGTGAAGACCTCCGGCGGCAGTATCCTGAACGCGACCACGATGAACAGGTCCGCCTTCACGGCGCGGAGTTCCCCGAGAAAGGTATCGTCAGTCAGCTTGTGCGGGTCCATGACCGGTATTCCCAGGTCCCGCGCGGCCTCTTTCACCGGTGTGGGCCGAACGGACCTTCCGCGCCCCTGCGGCTTGTCCGGCTTCGTCACCACCGCCGCCACTTCGTGACCGTCGTGCAGGGCCCTGAGCGTGGGGATCCCGAAATCGGCCGTGCCCATGAACACGATGCGCATCATGTTTCAGCGCCCTCCGCCTCATCGGCCAGCGAACGAAGCTGTTTTCTGAGCATGCGGCGCT
>CAYNWJ010000478.1:0-3390 GCA_964400815.1 uncultured bacterium | reverse complement strand
CTTTGCAGAGAAAACAGCTGAATCATACCTTGCTTACCGAACTGGATACCCGGATTGTGTTTTGTCAATGGTGATTTTTCAGCATCAGAACGCCACCGTCCCCTCCCCGGCGGGCAGGACGACCGTTACGGTTGATGCGACCGGATCGAACAGGAAGCGTTCGATCTCCTCGCCGTTGACCGTGATGGATTCGGGCTTGCCGGCGATTCCGAGAGTGACCGCGTCCTCCACACAGTGGTAGTATTTCAGGGACGCGCCCCTGTGCTCGAGGGTGACCGGTTGTTCCGATTTCAGGAGCACTGAGCCGTCGCGTGAGAGCCGGGTGGTCATGGCGGCGAAGACGGTCGGGCCGTTCACGGTGACCGCGAGGGCGTCGGTCTCGAGCCCCAGGGCCTCGTAGATTTCTCCGGGCAGGGTTGAAAATGCGAACCGTTCGCCCGCCGCGGTTCCGACCATGCAGTTCGTGCGCCGCTCGGCGGTGACGGTGGAAGGATCGCCCGCGGTGGTGAGGACATTCGCCATGACCAGCGGTACGTCTTCAGTGCGGGAGGTAACGGTGAGCATTCCCTCGGGAATGAGGGGTTTCTGCTCGAGAAGCGTGTCCAGGTAATGGGGTGTCCGGACAGCCTCGACCGCCCGACGTTCGGGTGCGAGATGGGCGAAGCTCAGCACCGTACCGTCCCTTGTGATGGTGGAGGCGTCCGGGCCGGCGTCGATGTCTTCCAGGTGCTCGGTCTGGTACAGGACGGTTACATCCACGTCTCTTCCCTCGGGCGGGGTCACGGTGTCGAGCATGAGGAGCGTCCGGGGCTTGAGATACAGGACGTTCCGCTGCATGGACTCGACATCGTCCCAATAGAGCCTGCCGATGTCTCCCCGGGTGAAGGCGGCGTTGGCACCGTCCAGATAGTGGGACACGAAGGCGTAGTCCTCGAACCCGCCGGCGAAATTACGGTGATCACCCACGCGCTGGCTCTGTTCGTTGCCGTCGATCAGGATGGTCGAGTGGCCCACCGGCTGGGTATAGTGTGTCTGGTAGTGCGGGTCGTCATAGTAGTCGCTGCCATGGCGCTCGGTGATGAATGTCGTGCCGCGGTCGGTGAGCCAGAATGTCCCCTGATCGATGTGCTGATGATTGAAGAAGGGCCCGGTTCGCAGAACGAAGATGAAATCCTCGGGCTGCCAGCCGCTCCGGAACACGGTGGTGCCGGTGCTGCGGAAGACCCGGTTCGGGTTCTCATTGAAGGGCGGCTCGGCGGAAACGTCTTCAATGTCGTAGATGGCGCTGTATATGGTCTCACGGTTCTGAAGACTGTCATAGAGCCACTTGAGGGTCGGATCCTCGAACCTGTCGATCAGCCATGTCCACCGGTAGAGACCGCTCATGTTCTGACGGGAGTCGCCGAAATGGAAGGTGATGCCGTCCTGAACGATGCCGCCCCAGATGGCCTCGTCCCAGGTGCCCATCATGGGACCGTGCATGTCGATGCCGAAAACATTCTCGAGGGCCGGCAGGCTTTCCTGGAGTGTCATGTACGTGTAGCCGTTATACCCGAACCCCTCGCCATAGGCGCCGTCACGGCCGTGGACCGCGTCGATGAAATGCCACTGTTTGAAGACATGACCGCTGAAATAGGGTTCGATCGGCAGATCCCGGTCACCGTACATGGCCGCGTACATCATGATCGGGCCGCCGACCACGTGGGAAATCCAGTTCGACGTGTCGCAGGTCACCATGTCGTCCTCCACATAGGTACGGAAGGTCCCGACAATCATCTTGTCGAAGAACGCCTGGGTGATCTCCTGCTGTTCGAGCGGGGTCATGAGGTCATAGGTGAGATCGTAGGCAAGGGCGAAATAATGGGCCATCACACCGGTGGGGTGGTAGTTGTACCGCCCCCGCTTCGCGAGCCAGGGATGGTTCCAGTCCGGGAAGGTGGATACCTTCGCCATGAGCTCGACGGCATATCGGCCCGCCTCCCTGTCGCCCCTGAAGGCATAGGCGAGTGCATTCTCATACACTGCCGAACGCCAGCTCCGCACGGTCGCCTGTCCCCAGGCGCCGAGTGTGGGAAGCCAGTTTTCCGCCGGGAACTGGTCGGCGAGGTATTCGATCTCGTCCACCGGCAGCCGCTCGCGCCAGCGGGCCGACGATGTCTCCAAGTCCTCGTAGACATCCGAAAACCGGTCGGTCTTCAACCGTGCGATGATTTCCTCCCTGCGGCCGGCGTCGAACCAGAGCCGGGGGTGCACGCCGCTGATCTTCTCGGGATCGGGCGCGATGACGAAGGTGAAATCGGTGCAGGCGAGCTTTTCATCGTCCTTGTAGGCGGTGAGCCTACCGCGGTACATGCCCAGGGAATAATCGAGATCCATTCCATCGAGGATCCAGAAATCGCCCTCTTTTTCCAGTTCCTCGGTGTCGATGACCGTATCGCTGTCGGTATATTCCGAAAAAGCGACCGTAACCTTGTCCGCGGGAAGATCCCACCGTCCGCGAAGATTCAGCTCATCGCCGCGGCGGTAGTGTTTGTCTGCGATATGGGGACGGAATTCGGAGAGCTTGTGAACGACCGGCTCGGCGAACTTGAATGCCTTTACCCGCGCCCCTCTGACCGCAATATCGTCGAGCCCGAGATAAATGGGCATCTTCGGGTCCGCGTCCGGTATCTTTGCAAGCACGGCGAGCGCGTTCACCTCGATACGGCCGGCGCCGGCGAGACAGGGATTCTGCCTGACGAAGTCGGCGAACGCAACATCCACCCACTCCCAGCCGTTCGTCCGCGGAGATTCGATCGTATAGTCCACCTTGCCGTGCTCACCCGCGGCCAGACGCACCTTGAAGAATTCCGCTTCGAGGTTGGTCTTGAGATAGAACCTGAGGGAAATCTTCGAGCCCGGCACGAGGTAGATGTCGAACAGTTTCTGTGCGCCGGCGTAGCTGTCCACGTTGGTGTAGGGAGTGACGATCTGGACGATGGAAATGTTCGGATCGCCGGGAACGATCTCGTTCACCCTGAAATTGGGGTCATAGGCGGTATCCTGCCACAGGGGATAGGCGGCCCATGCCCTGAGTGAACGGGTTTCGAAATCCTCGAAATACTCGAATGGCTCGAGCACCGGTTTTGCCGAAACCGCAGCGGCGGCGCACATCAACAACAATAACAGTGATGCAGCAAGAACGCTTCTCATGGTTCATTCTCCTTCCGCAGTGTCATATATGGGGATTCTATCGTGTTTATCGGCGCGTTGTTGCAGGTATAGTATATCATTATGCAATATTGCGAAAACAGCCGTTCGAAGTCAAAGGAAAAATGACCGCACCGATCGGATGATTTATACGGGGGGAACGTTTGGACTGCGGAAGTTGCCCTGCCTCCTCTTGAAAGG
>CAYNWJ010000477.1:2689-3397 GCA_964400815.1 uncultured bacterium | reverse complement strand
TGCCGGCGTCGTCGCGGCTGAATCCGAAGGTCATCTGGGTGAGATCGTTGGTGCCGAAGCTGAAGAACTCGGCTTCCCCGGCGATCTCGTCGGCGGTGAGCGCCGCGCGCGGGATCTCGATCATGGTGCCGACCAGATACTGGAAGTCGACGCCCGAAAACTCACGAACCTCTTCGGCCACTCTGTCGGTCATCTCCTTGAGTATGGAAAATTCCTTCTGGGTCCCCACAAGGGGTATCATGACCTCGGGAATGACCTTCAGATCCTTTTTGTGGCAGTCGACGGCCGCTGTGAAGATGGCGCGGACCTGCATCTCGTAGATTTCGGGATAGGTCACGCCCAGGCGGCATCCGCGATGGCCGAGCATGGGATTGAACTCGTGAAGCGAATCGACCTTGGCCTTGATGGCCTCCACATCGACACCCATCTCCTTTGCCATGTCCTCCTGCTGGTCCGCCTCATGGGGCAGAAACTCGTGGAGAGGCGGATCCAGGAGGCGGATGGTGACCGGACTGTCGCCCATGGCCTCGAAAATGCCGACGAAATCACCCTTCTGCATGGGCTCGAGCTTGGCCAGCGCCTTCCTGCGGCCGGCTTCGTCGTTGGCGAGGATCATCTCGCGCACCGCCTTGATGCGGTCGCCCTCGAAGAACATGTGCTCGGTGCGGCAGAGGCCGATGCCCTCGGCCCCGAACTTCACGGCCACCT
>CAYNWJ010000477.1:0-2679 GCA_964400815.1 uncultured bacterium | reverse complement strand
CCTTGGCGGCGTCGGCGGGCGTGTCGGCGTTCGTGCGGACCTTGAGCCTGCGCGCCGCATCCGCCCATTTCATGAATTTCGCGAAATCGCCCGAGATCTCTGGATCGCGGGTTTCGATCTTGCCCTTGAGGACCTCGCCCGTGGTGCCGTCGAGGGAAATCCAGTCGCCCGCCTTGACGACCTCGTCACCGGCGGTGAACTGGCCCTTGGCGTAGTTGATGGCGATATCGTCACAGCCGGCCACACAGCACTTGCCCATGCCGCGGGCGACCACAGCCGCGTGGGAGGTGCGTCCGCCGCGCGCGGTCAGAATACCCTTCGCCGCATTCATACCGCCGATGTCCTCGGGGGAGGTTTCGATGCGGACCAGGATCACGCTTTCGCCCTTTTCGTCCATTTCCTCGGCATCGTCGGCATGGAAGACCACCTTGCCGGTGGCGGCGCCGGGAGACGCGGGCAGTCCCTTGCCCAGAATCTGGGCTTTTTTCACAGCATCGCTGTCGAACATGGGATGCAGAAGCTGGTCGAGCTGCGCGGGGGCGATACGGGTCACAGCGGTGTCGGAATCGATCAGGCCTTCATCCACCATGTCGACAGCGATTTTGAGTGCGGCGTGCACCGTACGCTTGCCGGTACGTGTCTGAAGCATCCAAAGGGTGCCCTTCTCGATGGTGAACTCGATGTCCTGCATGTCCGTGTAATGTTGTTCGAGCTTCTTGTAGATGTTTTCGAGGGTCTTGTATGCCTCCGGCATGATAGATTCGAGGGTGGTCTGCCCCTCGCCGGTAACCGAGGTGTCGTTGACAGGCTGGGGAGTCCGGGTGCCGGCCACCACGTCCTCGCCCTGGGCATTGACCAGGTATTCGCCGAAGAAGCGGTTCTCGCCGGTTGCGGGATCGCGGGTGAAGGCCACGCCGGTCGCACAGTCGTCGCCCATATTGCCGAAGACCATGGACTGGACGTTGACCGCCGTGCCCCAGTCGCCGGGGATACCGTTGATCTTGCGGTACTTGATGGCCCGGTCGCCCATCCAGGAACCGAATACGGCGTTGATGGCGCCCCAGAGCTGCTCCTCGGGTTCCTCGGGGAAGTCGATACCCTTCTTGTCCTTGATGAGCTGCTTGAACTTCACGACCAGGTCCTTGAGATCGTCCGTGGAAAGGTCGGTGTCGATCTTCGCGCCCACTTCCTTCTTCTTGGCGTCGATGATGACCTCGAAGGGGTCCTCTTCCTCCTTCGACTCGGGCTTGAGCCCCAGCACAACGTCGCCGTACATCTGCACGAAACGTCGGTAGGAGTCATAGGCGAAACGGTCGCTGCCGGAAGCCTCGATAAGACCCTTCACAGTATTGTCGTTGAGACCCAGGTTCAGAACGGTGTCCATCATGCCGGGCATTGACACCCGCGCGCCTGAGCGGACCGAGAGAAGCAGGGGGTTTTTCGTGTCGCCGAACTTCTTGCCCATGACCTTTTCGATATGGGCGACGCCGTCCTTCACCTGGTCGATGAGCTCGGGCGGGTAATTGCGCGCCATCTTGTAATAGACGGTGCACATCTCGGTGGTGATGGTGAACCCGGCGGGGACCGGAATGCCGAGACTGGCCATTTCAGCGAGGTTCGCGCCCTTGCCGCCGAGAAGGTTCTTCATATCCGCACGGCCGTCCGCGCTTCCGCCTCCGAATCTGTAGACGTATTTCTCCGACATCTGTCCTCCTTCATATGAGGGGTGCTGTGATGGTATATCGTATCGCGGTGATTCTCTCGGGAATAGCGAAATAAGTAGATTTTAAATATACTACAATCGGCAGGTGATGTAAAGTGAAGATTGGATGAGAAACGGAGAGCCGGTATCGCGTGAAAGAGCATAACCGACAGTACACGCGGGACATCTTTGCTGTTATCGTAATCGTCCCAACAAAAATGCCGATCATCATGACCGGCATTTTTGTTGGGACATATGGATGGAAGCTGTTATGCGGCTTCTTCCTTCTTTTCATCATCGACCGGCTTGCTGCGCCACCAGTTGGCGAGGGCGGAGCCGGAGATGTTCATCCAGGGGCCGAAGACAGCCGGTGCGAGACCGACCGTGGCGCCCTTGCCCATCTCGATGGCGAGACCGGAGGCCAGGCCGCCGTTCTGGAGACCCACCTCGATGGCGATGGTCCGCGAATCGAGACGGTTGCAGCCGAGCGCACGGCTTCCCCAGTATCCGAAGATAAAGCCGAGGGTGTTGTGCATGACGGCGGCGAAGATGAGCAGCACGCCGATTGAAAGGAGATTGTCGCGGCCTGCGGCTGTGATGATGGTGATGATGTAGGCGATACCGACCTGGGACACGATGGGCATGCTCTTGTCGAGCCACTTCGCCTTCCCGTGGAAGAGGTGGTGGAAGAGCAGTCCGGCCGCCACGGGGATGATGACCATCTTGAAGACATCCCAGAACATCTCGATGAACACGATCTCGACCATTGTGCCGGCGAGAAGTTTCATCATGAGGGGTGTCATGATCGGGGCGAGCAGGGTTGCGACTGAGGTCAGGGTGATGGCGAGGCCGAGGTTGTTGCCCGCGATATAGTTCATGACATTCGAGGCCAGCCCGCAGGGGGAAGAACCGATGAGGATGACACCGGCGGCGATTTCGGGCGGGAAACCGAATCCTTTCGCCAGCGCAAGCCCCAC
>CAYNWJ010000476.1:0-3398 GCA_964400815.1 uncultured bacterium | reverse complement strand
ATGCAAGTGTGATAAATGTGAACAAGAGTCAAAGGTTTTTCACAAGGCTTTTAAGATCGCACACAATACTGTTTGAAAGCAATGGAGAGCGGTATTATATTGGTTTCGGAATCAACGGAATGATATCGTATTCCCGGAACTATTAAGGAAAGTGTTCAACCTCCGGAGCCTGGAGAATGGAAAAAATCGACTCACCACCGCACCGTAAGCCGTTCATCATCGCTGAAATCGGCATCAACCACAACGGCGACCTGGACATTGCGAAACGGCTGATCGACGGAGCGGTGTATGCGGGAGCCGGCGCGGTCAAGTTCCAGAAGCGCACCATCGAGCGTGTTTATTCACGAGAATACCTTGATTCCCCGCGTGAAAGCCCTTGGGGTGCCACACAGCGCGACCAGAAGGAGGGACTCGAGTTCGGAAAAAGTGAATATGACGTGATCGATGAGTATTGCCGTTCGAAGGGAATACTCTGGTTCGCTTCTCCCTGGGACATCGAAAGTGTTTCCTTTCTTGGCGGATATGATCTGAAATATAACAAGATCGCCTCCGCGCTTATATTGCACACCGACCTGCTTCACGCTGTCGCGGAACAGAAAAGGCACACATTCATCTCAACCGGCATGAGCACCCTCGACGAAATCCAGCAGGCAGTGGACATATTCCGTGAGGCAGGCTGTCCCTTCGAGCTCATGCACTGCAACAGCACGTACCCCATGAAGGACGAGGACGCGAATCTCAAGGTCATCCCGTTGCTTCGCGAGCGTTTTTGCTGCAATGTGGGATACAGCGGTCACGAGGTCGGGCTCATCACGTCCGTGGCCACGGCGGTTATAGGCATTTCCTCCCTCGAGCGTCATATCACCCTTGACCGCGCCATGTATGGCTCCGACCAGGCGGCCTCGATTGAGGTCGAGGGATTCAAACGGCTTGTGTCATATATCGATGTTGTTGTATCCGCCATGGGTGACGGTATCAAGTCGGTGACCGGAAACGAGAAGGATGTCAGGAATAAACTCCGTCGATTCCGCGATATCGAGGTCGAATGATCATGGATACTCATCATGCTGTCGGTCTCATACCCGCACGTGGCGGCTCGAAAGGTGTTCCGGGTAAAAACATAAAACCACTGGCGGGTTATCCGCTTATCGCCTTTTCCATCGCCGTTTCACAGCTCTCCCGGAGAATCTCCCGCACAATTGTTTCAACCGATTCGGACGAGATTGCGGACATCGCCAGGACGTTCGGTGCAGAAGTGCCTTTTCTCAGGCCCGAAGAATATGCGACCGATTCTTCCGGCGACATCGAGTTCGTTCGCCACTTCCTCGACTGGATACGTGAAAAGGAGGGAACACAACCTTCTCTCATCGCCCATATCAGACCGACCACACCACTCCGCGAACCTTTCCTGATCGATGACGCGATTGAAACCCTTGACACGCATCCCGATGCCACCGCTCTCAGGTCCGTTCATGAAATACGCGAATCGCCCTACAAGCTCATGAAGATCGAGAATGGATTTCTGTCGGGTTTTTTTGCCGGTGACGAAAGAAGCGAGTATTATAATCTGCCCCGCCAGAATCTTCCCTCGGCATACCAGCCCAATGGTTATATCGACATCATTGCCAGTTCAACGGTTTTGAAGACCGGGATGCTTCATGGTCCGCGCATCCTTCCGTTCATAACGCCCGATGCGGGTGAACTGGACAGGCCCGAAGATTTTGATTACATATCCTATATGCTCGGAAAACACGATAATCCCGTTTACACGTATCTGTGCAATACCTATCCTGCAAAGGCGGATTGAGAATGGCAGGCGCATCCTTCTCCCTGACTCCAAGAGCGGTCCCGGCGGTACACACGAAATACCGTACCATCCGGACCCATATACCCGTACCTGAAACGCTCGGTATATTCGAAAAACTCGAACGCTTCGAATCTCGATCCATGCACGGTGCGCTGCCGGTCGTCTGGGATCGGGCCGAGGATTTTCAGGTTTTCGACACCGCCGGCAACTGCTGGATAGATTTCACCTCCACGATTTTTGTGGCGAACGGCGGACATTCCAATGCCGCGGTCATCCGTGCGCTCAAAAAGCAGATCGATGGCAGGCTCCTGCATACCTATACATTCGCTTCAGATATACGGGCGCGCTTCATTGAACGTTTGATCGAGCTCACTCCGCCATACCTGGAGAAGGCCTTTCTTCTGTCGGCGGGGACGGAGGCCACGGAATGCGCACTCAAGCTCATGCGCATGTACGGCCGTTCCATCGACGAAAAGAAGCTCGGCGTGCTTTCCTTCAGGGGGTGCATGCATGGGCGCACACTCGGCGCTGAGATGCTCAAGGGCGATCCCGTCGGCTCAGCCTGGATCGGCTGCCGTGACCCGAATATCCATCACCTGCCGTTTCCCGTCCCCTGGGACGTGCCCGATCCCGATTCCTTCGATTGGGGAAAACGTTTCCGGGAGGATATCGACACCCTGATTGCCGAAGGTCTCGATCCCGATACTCTTTGCGGGTGCATGATCGAATCATACCAGGGATGGAGCGCCTTGTTCCTGCCGAATGGCTATGTCAGAGCGCTTTCGGATTTCGCGCGGAAACATGACGTATTGATGACCTTCGATGATATCCAGGGCGGGTTCGGTCGTACGGGAACATTGTTTGCCTACGAGCAGTATGGTGTCGAGCCCGACATGGTGTGCCTCGGGAAGGCATTGAGCGGAGGGCTGCCCCTTTCGGCTGTTCTCGGACGGAAGGAGATCATGGATATTCCGGATGTGGGCTCGATGAGCAGCACTCACTCGGCGAATCCACTGTGTTGCGCCGCCGCTCTGGCTAACCTGGAGGATATGACCGCCCGCGGCCTGGTGTCAGAAGCGGAGCGCAAGGGCAACATCATGAAATCCCGTCTGGACGACATGAAAAAGCGATACCCCGCGTGTATTTCCCACATCGTTGCACGGGGCATGATCGCCGCGCTCGTTTTTGTCGATCCAAGGACAGGCGGACCGGCTTCTGAACTGGCGACGCGTGTGTGTGAACGGGCCATGGAAAAGGGCGTGCTTGTGGTACATACAGGGCGTGAATCAATCAAGCTGGGGCCGCCCTTGACCATACCGGATGACGCCCTGCTCGAGGGGCTCGATGCTATCGAGGAGAGTCTCGTTGAGATAATAGGCGAAGCAAAATAAAAGGCGTACGGTTTCTTTTCGCACGTATGGAGCGGAATGAGAATGACCTTATTCAGGCATGCCGGCATCGTGGTACGTGATATGGAACGCGCCCTTGCGTTCTACCGGGACGAGCTCGGGTTCGCGGAAGTCAGCCGCATGGACGAGTCCGGTCCGTTCATCAGCGGGATCCTCGGGATGGAGGCGGTCAAGGTGACCAC
>CAYNWJ010000475.1:0-3399 GCA_964400815.1 uncultured bacterium | reverse complement strand
CGACCGTTGTTCGAACCATGATTAATGGGATTCAAGGATTGACAGGATTGCAATCAAGGTTCATCCCGTAATCCCGAAAATCCCGGTTCAGAAACTGAAAAGCCTCGAAATATATGTTTGTGCTGTAAAACGGGGGAGTGTCAGCCCTCCCGATTTTCTTTGCATCCATCCACGGCCCCGTCGTATACTATTCCCATGAACGATACATCACACATCCCCATCGCCGCCGTGATCATGGCGGGCGGCGCGGGCACGCGGTTCTGGCCGGTGAGCACGGAAGAGCGGCCCAAGCAGTTCCTCCGGCTCTTCGGTGACCGCAGCCTGCTTCAGATGAGCCGCGACCGTCTCGAAGGCATCGCCCCGCCTGAGCACCTCCTCGTCCTCACCGGCGAGCGTTACGTGCCGCTGGTGCGCGAACAGCTCCCGGACATCCCCGCGGAAAATGTCATCGGAGAACCGGTGAGACGCGACACCGCGGCTGCGGCTGCCCTGGCGGCGCTCATGGTCGAAAAGCGCATGGGCGACGCGGTCATCCTCACGGTGACCGCCGACCATCTGATCGAGCCGGTCGGGATGTTCCGTGACACCGCCCTTTCGGCGGTCCGTGAGGCGTGGAAGGGCGGCATGCTCTACACCTTCGGCATCGCCCCGGACCGCCCTGCGACGGGGTACGGCTACCTGGAATGCGGCGGGGAAGTGCTCGACGACTACGGCGTCCGGCACCGTGAGGTGCTGTCTTTCAGGGAGAAACCGGACGCGGTGACTGCCGCTGCATATCTCGGCTCCGGCCGGCACCTCTGGAACTCGGGCATGTTCGTCTGGCGGGCCTCCGCGTTCACCGATCTCCTGAAAGGCCTCGCCCCCGATCATCACCGCCTGATCGCCGCTGCTGTCTCCCGTGACGGCACGGACGGCTTTGCACAGGCTCTCGCTGAGGCATTCGAGCCTCTCGACACCGTCTCCGTCGATTACGCCGTCATGGAGAAGGCTCCCCGCGTCAGATGCGCCGAGGCGCGCTTCCGGTGGAGCGATGTGGGCGGATGGGCGGCGCTGCGTGACCTGATGGACCGGGACGCCAACGGGAACGCCGCCAGCTGTACCCTTCATTCCCTCGATACATCGAACACCCTCGTCTTCTCCACCGATCCCGCGGAGACCGTGATCGCCATCGGTCTCGACGACCTTGTCATCGTCCGCGACGGCGGCCGGACCCTCGTCACACGCGGGAACCGCGCCGAGGACGTGAAGAGGATCCTGCGCGGCGGCGAATCCTGATCCCGCCTCTGTTCACCGTCGGCGGCCTGCAAAAAACATGTCTTTTTAAACATTAGTATTAAAAACCTCTTGAATGTGCACCACTGTTTGTATATATTACCAATAACGCATCGCCATCCGAGCGGAATTTTCGCGAATCGCACACTGTTCGCGGATTTTTTTTCTTTTGCGCAGCTACGGATTATTGCAGAATGATGACGGCACGAGCGAATCCAGTCATGACGGGCCGGGTCATTCTTCCGGGCAGACACGATTCGAAGCACGAAAGGATATCTCTCTCAGTGTGACAACGCCGTCATCGATCAGGACGCCGCGCCGGTGATGCTTTAAACATCAGGTTTTCAGGAGGTAGTATGGTCCCGCGCGAAAACAGTGAAATCACAGTGGCCGGAAGCATAATGCCGCCGGAACGCAGCATCGGCGACGATTTCGACCTTGCAGATCCTGTGATGATCATCGACCGCAGCGGTACTGTTCTCGATTACAACGAAGCACTCTCCCGCCATATCGGCATCCCCCCGGACAGCGACACCGATCTCTCGACAATCCTCTCCGCGCTCGATCTCGCTCCGGAAACACGCCGTGAAATCCACGGAGTCATCCACCGGTGGAACGGCCCGCCGGATTCCCCCGTGTTCGAGACATACCGTCATGTGAACGGAACGACCGTAACATTGAAATGGCTCGCGAGAAAGCACGGTGAGAATGAATTCGGCGAAACGCTGCTGCTGGTCCGGGGCCGGGACATCACCCGCCGTGTGATGCTCGAAAAGGAAAACCACCTGCTCAGGCGGCGTCTGATGCTCCAGGACCGCCTGTTGAAAGCCTTCATGGAGCATTCCGGCAGTGAGGCGTTCACACAGGCTCACGCGCTCATCCTCGAGGAGACGGACAGCAGGGACGGGCTGATCGGGTATATCGACACCAAAGGCGACTGCGTGTGCCCGGCGGTCTCCGGGGGGGCGACCCCTGGACGGGGGGGAAGAGCCGGGCCCTGATCTTTCCCCGTCATACCTGGAAGACGACATGGAAAACCATCCTGATCGAGGGTGAGGCCGTATTCTCCAACGGCCCCGTGGAGGTTCCCGCAGGCCATCTCCCGCTGCATCGCCTTCTGGGCGTGCCCATCATGCACGAGAACACAGTCGCGGGCCTTGTCCTCGCCGCCAACCGAAACGGGGAATATACCGGCCAGGATACTGAAACGCTCCGGTCGGCGGCGGGCTTCATAGCACCCCTTGTCCATGCCCGGGCAGCCCGGGAACAGGCGCAATCCCACATCCGGCCCGCTGCGAATGAGAGCGATGCGCGTTTCAGGGACCTTGCGGAAAACGTTTCCGAATCCATCGTTCGCCTGAACACATCGCTCGAACACATCGACTGCGACCCCGAGGCCGAGCGGCTCGAAGGCATACCGCTTTTCGACGCTCTCGATGGCGGGAGATGCCCCGTCAGCCTCTCCCGTGGCGTGATTGATTACTGGGCCGAACATCTCAAGGCGGCGCTGGGCACGAAAAAAACGCAGATCACCGACTTCGAATTGAGGCACGGTTCGCGGGTCCATCACCTCCGTACGCTGATAGTGCCGGAAATGACCGCTTCGAACGCCGTGAAGTCTCTTCTCTGCATTACCCTGGACATCACGCATGTCAGGCACATGGAACGGGAGCTCCGTGACCATCGCGACCGTCTGGAAGAGCTGGTCGTGAAGAGGACCAGCAGTCTCAGCACGCTCCTTGCACAGCTCAGGCATGAAATTCTCATCAGAAAGGATGCCGAGAAATCCCTTGCAGAGCAGTCCCGTTTCCCCGCCGAGAACCCGAATCCCGTCCTGCGGGTGACGCCGGAGGGCAGAATACACTATGCGAATCCCGCAAGCAGCGGACTCCTCGATGCATGGGGCACGCGTGTCGGTGACAAGCTTCCGGAATATCTGACAGCCCTTGTCCGTAATGTACACGACGGTGTGAACCGCCGTGAAATCGAGGCGGTTTCCAGAAACCACGTCTATCTTTTTACCGTCATCGCATCCCCGGGATACGACGCCGTCAATTTCTACGGCACCGATATATTGCTCCGGTGACTAAATACCTTAACGATGTCTCGGGGGTTATCTGGAGCCAG
>CAYNWJ010000474.1:1087-3414 GCA_964400815.1 uncultured bacterium | reverse complement strand
GATTACGGGATGAACCACGATTGGAATCCTGTCAATCCTTTCATCCCATTAATCATGGTTCAAACATTGTACGATCAATCATCATTCTTCCCTCGTCGCCAGCATCGGTTACATGCGGTTTCATCAATTGTTCAAAAAATCCTTTCTTGCTTGTATTTTGGATGTAATGCTATACTTTATAACAGCATATGTGTATTATCCGGTGGGTTTTCGGGGGATTGCCGGAAAAAGGATGAGAGCCTTTGTCATGGATCATCCGGTAATCCCTCACTTGCTCCCGCGATGCCGCGCCTGTCACGCGAGGGGTTACAGCACCTTCGACCTTCGCGTACGCAGCTCCTCGATGAGCTCGTTGTCCTCGTTGAGTTTTCTGACGAGATCGTGGATGACATTGAGGAGGACACGGTTGCTCAGGGGGCAGTCCTGGGAGAACATCTCGAAAAGCTCCCGCTTTCTGATGCGGATGACCGTGCTGTCCTCCGTGGCGATCACCGTCGCCGATCGGCGTGTGTCGGTGAACACCCCCATTTCGCCGACCGAGCCCAAAGAGGTGATGTAGGCCACCACCACGCCGCCCCGCAGGACCACATTCAGCTGGCCCTTGAGCAGGATGTACAGCTCGTCGGAGACGTCCCCCTCGTGGCAGAGCACCTGGTCGCACATCACCGTCTTCTTCGCGCAGATGTGGAGGAGCTTGCGGTACTGGCCGTCGGTGAGGCCCCGGAAGACGGGTATCTTCCGCATGCTCTCGATGATGCGATCGCCCTCGCGGACGGCGTCACGGCGGTCCTTCCCGTCGCGGCGCTCCTCCTCTACGGGGATGTCGATCTTTCTGCGGTCGGCGCCCGACCTGCGGACGTTTTCGTTCATGGTGAGTATCCTCGCTTCATGTCCTGATGATATGAAAGAGTATCCGTGAATGCATCGGCTTCACACAGCTTTCATTGCTCTTCTCCCATCACCTCACCCCCGGCTGCCCGCCCCTGATCGCTTCCACGTCCACCACGATGTCCGCTTCTCCTGCGTTCGACGGGTCGAAGCTCACGGTCACACCGTCAACCGCCACCGTCATGTCGTCGATGCGCCGTATCTCCGGGAATGCTTCCCCCGGCGGTACGGGGGCGATGACCGAGAGGAAATGGAAATCGGCTGCTTTCGTGGTGTTCGAGATGAAGAGGTTGTGGCCCGGGAGGTGCTCGGGCTTGCGGACGCCGGTGGGGTGACGGCCGAGCTTGCCGGTGTAGTCCTCGCCGGTGAGGGGGTTCTTGAAGATGTCGTCCCCCTGCATGTCGATGAGCTCGAGATCGTCGCGATGGGCGATGTGGGCGATTCGGACGGGGACATCGCCGACCGTATAGTCGATGGTCCAGGCGTCATCGTCGAATACGATGGGATCGTCCGGGAGGATGTGGTAGAGCCAGGTGTACTGCGCCGGCTGCGTGGAGGAGAGATCGTCGAAGATGACATGGTATTTCCCGCTGACGAACACCACATGCCGTATGAATCGCCGGAAAAAGGGCAGCCCGCGCTCGGAATATACGGGCTCCAGGGTCCCCCACCAGTCGCCGGGCCGCTCGACCGGGACCTTCGAATAGGCGTTTGTGGCGTCCCCTGCCCAGTAGACATACCCGTCACCCCGGTCGAAGGCCCGGATGTACCCCACGCGGGGGGTGGCGGGCGGACGCTCCTGTATCTGCCCGAGACCGTCCACAAGGATGGTGTTGTGGCTCATGGAATGGAAGGCGTGGGCCTCGTATTCGCTCGTGGCCGCGGCGAAGGAGATGTCCTCACCGTACGCGTAGATGTGGAATGAGTTCTCGTTGGCGAACGCGTGACTGTAGGCTCCGAGGGACGACTGGAAGATCATGCCGGTCGAGGTCTCGCAGCAGGTGCGTGTCGAAGGCGGTTTCGTCCCGGACATGACCCAGCCGCCCAGGGGAAAGAGCCCCACGGGATCGTCCAGGGTCCGTATCGCCGGGGTGTCATAGTATGCCGCCACGACCGCCTCGGCCCAGCGGCGGCTGGTGGAGCGTGCGATACGCTCCGGGCCGCCGGGTTCGTTCCAGCAGTTGAGAATGACACCGTTGTCCGCGAGATGGGCCAGGCGGCGGAAATTGTGCAGCCGGTTGTAGTCGTAATAACCCTGATTGTTGCTCTGATGGCCCCAGGGCGCGTGCTTCATCCCCACTGGTGTGACCCGCACGAACCATTCGCCGATGCGGTCCAGCCAGGGGTTCTTTCCGATACGGTATTCGGGGAAGACGCTGTCCAGATACTGCATGGCGTTGAGCAGCCACTTGAACTTGGAGTTGGAATAGCCGGGTCCC
>CAYNWJ010000474.1:0-1077 GCA_964400815.1 uncultured bacterium | reverse complement strand
ACCGTGGGATGACCCGACGCCCGCCATCCAGTTCACCCCGAGCCCGAAGGCCATGCGGGCGTTCTCCGAATCCTCGTATATCGCCAGCGCCGCGGGAAAGGTGTCCCAGAACCCCTCGAAGGAGTGGGACGCTCCCGTGGTGGCGAGGGAACCGCCGAAGTACACGGCGCGCTCGCCGTTCCGCGTCCGCATCCAGGCGAAATCGTAGAGGAAATGCCCGATGCGCCAGTCGAGGGATTCGACAAAATGCGCGCGCCCGCGTGCTGTGAGATCGGGATACAGCCAGTCGTAGAGGAGGGCGAGGAACTCGGTGTTCTGGGTGGAGTCCTCGCTGCTTTCGCCCATGGGCTCGGGCGAGGAACGGCCGCCCTTTGGATATGAGGCGAAGGTGACCGCACGTGATTTCACCGCGGCATACTTTTCTTCGCCGGTCAGACGGTACATGAACGCCACCTCGCAGAGCCTTTGCGCCATGCGGATGAAAGGCTCGGGAGGCTCGTCCGTGTCGTTTGACGGGAAATTACGGAACCATTCGGAGGCGACCGCCTCGTCAGCCGAGACGCGGATGGCGTCGATCAGTTCCTTCGTCAGCGGATCGGTTTCGGCTGCTTCGCGCAGTTTCTCCAGGGTGTCGCCGCCCAGGAGAATACGCGGATGGGGCTTCAGGGAAAAATCCGGTTCCGCGAGCGCCGAACGGTCCCATGTGACCGCCGTGGGGGCGATTTTGAAGGAGCGGACGGGCGACACCGCCAGGGGCTCGCCGGGAGGGTTCGACAGGTCCACTGAAGCAGCGTCGAGGAAACCGTATTCGGCATATTCCACCTTCCAGTACCAGGGGCCGTCTCCCCTGAAGGGCGCGATGGTGTTGTAGAAGTTGAAGGGCGTGAACACATCCACCGCAGGGCTTGAAAAATCCGGGTCATCGTCGACCGTAAAGCGGAACATGAGCCGTCCGCCCCTGTCGCCTTCGGGATGATAGCGCCACCGGAAGCGCGGCGGATTGAGGGTGACCGTCTCGCCATCGGCGGGCGCGTCGTTCACCGACCGCGAATAGGGGGTTCGCGGATTGTCTGGGAG
>CAYNWJ010000473.1:0-3444 GCA_964400815.1 uncultured bacterium | reverse complement strand
GATTATCCTCGCGGAAAGCCGCATCCACGGCGTGATTCACCGCATCGGCATCGATACCAGTTTCCGGCGGCGTTTCGGGCATCATGTCCCCGTCAGGCCAGGGAATGGGTTCACGTTTCCTCCGTCCGGACGGTGTCACCGGCGGGATTCCGTCGCGGAAATCTTCGACGCTTCTGTTTCCCAGGAGAGTGCAGCCGAGGCCCTCGCGGTAGACAACTGTTTTTTCCAGGAAACCGAAGGCCCGGGCTGTGACCGTATAGTCGATCTGATCCACTTCCAGGCGGATGAAATTGGCGGCCGCATGCAGATCGTCGTCTATCACCGTCTGCGGCGGACGGCCTGACACGAACACGCCCGAAGCGAGGACCTTCGCCTCGAGACCCGTACCGAGGCGGGTGAGCTTCCAGAGATAGATGTCCGCCAGGATCACATAGGCAGCAAGGGCCACGAATGAAATGCCCCAGGCCACCTGTTTCATGCGGGGAGACATGATCGGCTCGAATTTTCGAGTGTCGTGTGTATTTAAATCAGTATATCAAGAAGCAGCGGATTTGTACAGTGATAAATTTCTTAAAAAAACCGGCGCATCGGATCGACACGCCGGTTCGTTTCGTGATTCCGCACGTTCCTTACAGTTCACGAACCCAGATGTTACGGTAGCGGACGGGATTGCTGTGGTCCTGGAGGAATATGGGACCCTTCGCCGCGCCCTTGTCGCGCGGGCCGCCGGGCGTGGGATCGACCTTCACGTGGTCCTGTATGAGAACGCCGTTGAGGAACACCGTCACCGTGGCCTGCTCCGCCACATTCCCACGGGAATCGAGCTTCGGCGCGCGGAAGATCATGTCGTAGGTCTGCCACTGCCCCGGTCTGCGGGCGGCGTTGACCAGAGGGACATACTGCTTGTAGACGGCGCCCAGCATGCCGTCGGGATAGGTTTCGTTCTCGTAGGAATCGAGCACTTGGACCTCATAGCACCCCTGGAGATAGACGCCGCTGTTGCCGCGTCCCTGTCCCTCGCCCTCGACCTTGGAGGGAGTGGCGAACTCGAGATGCAGCTGGATGTCCCCGAACTCCTTCTTCGTGATGATCCCGCCGCCGGTCATCACCATGGCGCCATTCTCGACCTTCCATTTGGACGGCCGGCCGTCGGGCTGCATCCATTCCGAAAGACCGGAGCCGTCGAACAGCACCATCGCGTCCGAAGGCGGAGCGTCGGGCGGCGCACTGATCACCGGCGGCTGGTCCTGGCCCCCCGCGGCGAACGCACACGACAGAACCAAAACCATCACGGTTAAACCTCGCAGAACCTTCATACCTTCCTCCTCTGTTCCCGTTGTCGTTGTATGGTTCGTGTTTCGAAATCCTGTTCGAAGCATCCCGTGGAATGCTTTTGGGCGGTGTGCCGATTTCCCATCGTTGAAGTATACGAAATACCCCATCCGGCGCAAGGGTTTTTCGTCCCGGAACGGACGGGACGGACCTGCCGCGGGACGATCGCGCCGTCAGTTCGCCGGTGCGCGGCCGGCTTCTTCATGGGCCGCCTCGATCCGTTCCATGATACGGTGGATGGCGATGACCGCGTAGCCGAGCAGAATGATGAACGAGGGAATGGATATGTTGAGGATGAGGGAATGCCGGAGGTAGAGAAACAGGCTGACGCCGTACAGGACGAACGGGGACGCGGCAGCGACGGGAAGTCCGGCCTTCAGGAGGGGGGTGAAATTGAAGAACAGCGCCGACAGGATGCCCGCCGCGATGGAGAGCGCCAGCACAACGTTCCCCGATACCACGGTCTTGAAGCGCCTGTTGATGATGGTGGACAGCGCGATGGCGTGAACCTCGACGCCGGGCTTGATGCGATGGCCCGGAACCTTTACCAGGTCGCCGATCTTCTCCGAGCTGGAGCCGATCATCACGATCCTGTCATCGAAGGTGCCCGGCGGCGTGTTCCCCTCCAGCACATCGACGAAAGGGACCCGCTGATAGGGTGATTCGCCCGGAGGGAAGTCCAGCCGCAGGAAACTGTGCCTGTCCGTGGGGATGAAATGATCGAGGCAGCTGACGCCCCGCGGGGTGATGCGCGCCTCGGAATAGTGAATGTCCATGAGCTCGAGCCACATCTGGAGGGATGCTGAGGGCGAAGCGACCTGTCCCTTTCCGCCATAGGCGATATAGAGGGGGATATGCCGGAGCACCCCGTCGGGATCGGGTATGTAATTGGTGAAACCGAGGGCTTGCACCGTCTGCACGAACCCGTAATAGGGAAGCTCGATGCCCCGCGCCATGACGAACTGGTTGCGGTCGATGGTCTCGGACCGGAGAAGCCGTGTCGTCAGGTCCTCGTTGTACACGGCGTCGAGCGGACGGCTCCTGCGGTTGGCCCGGTCGAGGGTGAAATAGTATCCGGCGACGACATTCCCCGCGGCTCTGCTGGAATCAGCGAGTTCGGCGTTTCCCCGGGCCCGTCCCTGAAAGATGACATCGAGGAAAATCAGCCGGGCCCCGTCGTTGGCGATATTGCCGATCACACGGGCGAGATGGCGGCGCGGCCAGCGCTTCGAACGGATGTTGCCCAGAGACTTGATCGAGCGGTCATCGAAATCGACGATCACGATGCCGTCGTCGCCCCGTTCCCCGCCCCCCGCAGAACGGGAGCGGATATACACCCTGCTGTCGTCGATCTTGTTCTGGATATTGAGAAACGGCCAGTAAAGGACCGTCTGGGAGGCCGCATACACGATCAAAGCGAGGGACAGGCCCAGAAGAACCGCGAATCCGATCTCCCTGCGAGTTGTCATGCGTGACCATACTCCCGTTTCATGGGCGGCCGTGGCCGCAATGGGGCGCACCTGGAGCGCATCCCCGGCAAGCCGTCCGACCCGTTCAGTCCGAGTGCTCGGTCTTGTTGATGGCGATACCGAGGCCGGCGACGAAAATTATGGCGACGAACCACAGGAACAGCCGCAGCCAGTCGATGGGGAACCCGTCGGTGACAGGGAGGAACCGCACCGTATCGCTCGATATCATCTGCGGCGGAAAGAGAAAGAGCATCGCCGCCGCAATGAGCCCGAACACGAGAAATACGATCTGCCACCTGTTCACGGTTTCCCTCCCCGTTGTTTTTCCTGCCGCGCGCCTGCCCATGCGCGGCGTGTTCCGATGCCGCCGGAAGCGCCTGTCCCGGATTCCCTGCCGTATAAATATACGCAAAATAACGCCGATGTGAAGTATCAATTTGGAAGAACGTGATTTCGGGCGGTTTCGCGGGCGTCCCTCAGGCGCTCACCACGGGCAGCTCGTCCCAGCAGGTGGTGTAACGGGGCGAGCGCTTCTCGAACTTCGTGCGCCAGCGCCGATCGATCCCCGCGGCGGCGTAGCGGAGGGTGCCCGATCCCATGCGTGCGTTGACGGTGTCGAGGGCTTCCATGAGGCGGAGGACCT
>CAYNWJ010000472.1:0-3445 GCA_964400815.1 uncultured bacterium | reverse complement strand
TCGGGCCTGTAGAGGACTTACACCTCCAAGTAGGTGCGCCCTGCCGGGCGCACGATAAAAAAGGCTCCCCCGTTTCCGAAGGAGCCTGTGGTCGTGCATGAGGAAGCGAACGTCAGAGCCAGCGGCCCACGCGCTCGCCCGCCTCGGTTGCTTCGCGGATACGGCCGAGTGAAGCGCAGTCACCGATGACATAGACCTCGTCTGCCTTCATGGCCAGATCACCGGCCTCGCCGCTCTGTGCGGTGATGTTCATGCCTGCCGAGCCGCCAGCGGTGAAGGTGGCCGGCTGCTGGAATCCCATGGCCAGAACGGCCAGATCGGCGTCGATTCCACCCGCCTTGCCGTTGGGCAGGGTAACCTCGACACCTTCGTCGGTGAAGGCGCTGAGAGCTGTCTTCGTCCTGACTGTGACGCCCTTCTCGTCGAGGAGACGGAACATGTGGACCTTGACGTTGGTCATGATGTTGTCCTCGAGGATCTCGGGAAGGATCTCGACGATGGTGACCTCCCAGCCGTTGTCGGCCAGCAGACACGCCGTTTCGCATCCCACGTCGCCGCCGCCGATGACCACGGCCTTCTTTCCCTTGTATCTGGAAACGTCGCGCATGACATCGACAGCGGTCGCCACGTGCGGCTTGTCCACGCCGGGAACGTCGGGCATGGTCTGCCGGGCGCCGATGGCGATGACAAGAGCGTCGGGCTTTTCGGCGTCCACGGTGTCGGGGGTGACGGTGGTGTTGAGCTTGAGGTCGACGGAGCTGTCCTCGAGCTCGGCTTTGTACCATTCGTACAGACGGGCCACGTCCTCCTTGCATGTGGGCCTGCTGCCCGGATAGACCATGCCGCCCACCACCGATTCCTTTTCGTAGAGGGTGACATCGTGACCGCGTTTGGAAGCGGTCAGGGCGCAGCGGATGCCCGCCGGGCCGGCGCCGACGATCATGACCTTCTTCTTGACCGCGGGAGTGGGAAGCCCCTGCTCGGATTCATGCAGCAGGTACGGGTTCACCGAGCACCACAGCGGCCCGGCCAGCCACAACTGGTGGTAACAGACATTGCAGCGGATGCAGGGGACGACGCGTTTGCCTTCCTTCGCGTTCTTCGACCAGTGGGGATCGGCCAGGATCGTCCGGCCCAGCGCCACCATGTCGCACTCGCCCTTCGCGATGAAATCCTCCGCCTCCTCGGGCACGGTGATCGAGCCGGTGCCGATGACGGGCATGTCCGGAAGGGTCTTCTTGATCTCCGCCGCGAGAGGCATAAGGGTGTTGCGCGGGATGTACAGCGGCGGGACCGAGGGATACTTGCTCAGTACCTCGATGGTGGAGGCCGTGGAGGCCACATGGATGTAGACGAGGCCCAGAGCGGCGATGTCCTTCGCGATCTTCTTCGCCAGCTCGAGGTCGATTCCGCCATCGATCTCCTCGTGGGCGCTGAACTTGAAGCCGACGGGGAGGTCGGGATGGTTCTCGTGGATGCCCTTGATGATGTCGGTCACGAACCTGAGGCGTTTTTCATAGGAGCCGCCGTACTTGTCCGTCCGCTTGTTCAGCGCGGGCGACAGGGTCTGGCCGATCAGGTATGAATGTGCGCCATGCACCTCGACACCGTCATACCCCGCCTCGATGCCGCGCCCGGCTGCGTCGATGAAGGACTGCACGCACTCGTCGAGCTCGTCGGTGGTGAGCTCGCGGGGCTTGACCGCATAATTGGGGCTGTAGATCGACGAGGGGGCGTCGGTGCTGAGCTTGCCGCCGGAGAGGGCTATCTGCAGGAATACCTTCGTGTCGTATTTGTGTATACGGTCGGTCAGTTCCTTGTGGGTGGGAATCAGACGATCTTCATAGATGCCGGCGAGAGGGATGGACGCCAGCGTCTTGTGGACGCGCACGAAGGGCGTGATCAGAAGGCCGATGCCTCCTATCGCCCGCTCCTCGAAATACCTCAGCTCGCGCCGGGGCCAGGTCTCGTCCGAGCTGTAGAGCCCCACGCCCATGGGCGCCATGGCCGTCCGGTTGGGGACCTCGACATTGCCGAGGGTTATGGGGCTGAAAAGATTGGGTAATGCCATGTGTTCCTCCCTTGCGGAGCGCGCACCCGCGCGTCCCGCATCGCTTGTCCGTGATGGGTTTTAGTGAGACCTTTTCATGTGGGATTGTGATAAACAGTATACATTGTCAGCCCGCCGGGCAAAAGAAAAAAAACAACTGCCGGCGATTGTTTTTTCCATGGTAAAACAGCGGAGCGGGCACAGCGGATCGGCCTGTGGAGGGAAAGCGGACGCCATTCACATCCCGCCGCCGCTGAAAATGTCGGGGGAGGTGTCATGATCGATGAACCACCGGTCGATCTCGTCGGAACGGTCGTAGAGGGTGTTCATGTTCGCGAGCTTGAGTTCCTCGCTGTCATAGAGTGTAAGCCCGCATTCCTCGCAATGGTATCCCGACGCGAAAAAATCGAGGGAGGGCGACATCCCCTCCTCGTCCTCCCCGATGGCGAGTTCCGTATACCCCTCGAGCAGACCGCTGAAATGACAGACCGGACAGACCACGGCGAAATCCTCCCATCCATGGGACACCACCGTGCTCGCCGTTTCCGGAGGATGATCCCCGGATTTTTGACGGGCCTGCTCCAATCCCAGGAGCACCCGTTCCTCCCTGCGTTTTTCGAATGCCTGCACGAAACCCGTGTCCTCCTTCGACAGGGTGTACCACAGGCTCGTGAACGACTCGTCGGCGCCCAATGTGGAAACGACACCCAGCACGGCGTACCCGATACGCTCGGAGGTGAACCTGTCGAGGGGCCGAAGGATGGTGTGAAGACTGGGCCCGCTCAACTCGTCGAGCACCCGCAGATGCGGCATGTAGAGCTGTTTCAGATGGGGAAAGAGCATGTAGAACGACGCTATGCAGTCGCTGAATCCGATGGTCCGCCAGGCGTTGGTGCGGATGTCAACCGCCAGGTTCCGCCATTTGAAGAACGCGGGAACGCTGTCGGGGCTCGACAGGAACACGCGGATGTCGGGCGGCATGTCGATAAAGATGTTGGCCAGGTTCTTCGATGCGATATAGCTCTTGATGAGAAGCTCCAGGCCCGCGGTGATGTTTCCGAGAGACGCCTGGCTCGCTTCGCTGTTCTGCTCCAGGCTGTCATGGAACTTCGAAAGGCCCGTTTCCAGATAGTCATGGGCGGCCCGGCTCAGATCCCCGGTGAAGCGTTCCTGCATCTCGGCGATGAATTTCTTCATGATCGGCCGCCTTTCGTGTATGCATGCGATACCGTGGCGTCACACACCTGACAGGCTCAAAATATCCACGGACGGGGAGCGGCGCAAGAGGAAGTTGCGTATGGGCGTTTCGGGAGCACGATCCAGTAGGGATTGCCTGGACCGCTTGCAGCCGATGATGACGCCGATGGAAGAATGACAATTGACCGTACGCCGCTT
>CAYNWJ010000471.1:0-3446 GCA_964400815.1 uncultured bacterium | reverse complement strand
GGGACCGCTCTTGAAGGAGGCGATAATCTCCGCCCTGCCGCCGAACACGTCCCTGATCTCCTCGAGCCGTTCCAGCGAGACCGGACGGGCGTCGGATTCAGCGGGCGGCCTGACCACGGTATTGAGCTGGATGCTGTCGGGATCGATATACCCGGCGGCCTGTTTCAAGGCCTCTATCTCCTCGGGCGTGTCGTTGACCCCGTCCAGAAAAACGATCTCGAGCCAGATTTTTCCATCGAACTCCTCCCTGAACGACCGAAGCCCCTCTATGATGATCCGTACTTCGAGAGAGGGGTGCGGGTGGCACACGCGCTCGAAGGTCTCCTGGCGCGCGCTGTCGAGGGACGGCATGACGGCGTCTGCGGCGAGGAGGTCTTGGCGCACCTCGGGTTTCCAGAGCAGGGTGCCGTTGGTGATGACACAGACGGGGATATCGGTCATGGTCTTGAGCACCCGGACGAGATCGCCGAGCCCCTCGTGCAGGGTGGGCTCTCCCGACCCGGAAAAGGTGAACCAGTCGGTGTGGACCCCGCTTTCGAGCAGGCCCCGTATCTCGGCGAGAATATCCTCCTCGGGGACATACCGCCGGCGTTCGATGGTGGTCTCGGGTGTCCGGCCGATCTGGCAATAAGCGCAGGACAGTGTGCAGGTCTTGTGGGGTATGATATCGATGCCGAGCGATAGACCGAGTCTGCGTGACGGCACCGGACCGAATGTATATTTCATGGTGTCCTCCCACCTCCAATATAAGCGTATCCAGTTCCCCCGGTCAACCGCAAAGGTCTTGACAACACACGGAAACCGGACGTATTTTTAACACCGTGAAAGGACCTGTATGAACATACTCGGAATCGACACCGCCACCGGCCGCATGAGCGTCGCAATCGTCAGCGGAGAGGACGCATACGAAACGGACAGCGACACGCCCTCCTCCCATTGCGAACGGCTCACACCGACAATCGGCGCTCTTCTCGAAACCGCCGGCCTCGCAGCCGGTGATATTGGACTCGTCGCCGTTTCCACCGGCCCGGGAAGTTTCACGGGGCTGAGGATCGGGATCGCGACCGCCATGGGTTTCGCCTGGTCAACCGGCATCCCGGCCGTGGGCGTGGGAACCCTCATGGGGCTCGGACATCGTCCCGATTCGGCGGGAATGCTCATTTGTCCGGTGATCGACGCCCGACGTTCCGAGGCATATGCCGCCGTCTACCGCGCTGCCGGGTGCGTGCCGGAGTGTGTTGTGGAACCCCGCGCAGTGCCTTTGGACACCCTCGCCGGCATCCTTTCCGGGTTCGATGAACCGGTCATTCTCACCGGACCGGCGGCGGAGCGCTTCGGGCCCGTATTGCGGAAAAACTGCAATGCCGACATTCGTACCACCCCTCCGGAATCATCCCCGGTCTCGGCGCTTTCGGTGGCCCGGATCGGACTGTGCCTGCACGAACAGGGGGACAGCACACCGCCGGCCGCGCTGAAACCCCTCTATCTTCGGCGCGCGGACGCAGCCCCGCCGCGCAAGATGAAACAATGACGGTCTCACACCCCGTTTTTTCCATCACACGCGATCAGCAGTTTTTTTAGAGCAAGCCCCGACCGCTTTTTGTATTTTTTTCCAACTCCCTGCGAAAAGACGCCCCTCGGACTTCGTCCGGTCCCCCGCTTAAGAGGGGGGACAAGGAGACTGCCGGACTTTCAGTACCTCCCTCGGAAGGGGAGGTGGCCTCGAAAGAGGCCGGAGGGGTCTGCCTTTTGGAACTCCCTGCAAAAAGACCCCCAGATGACAGTTCATTTTGATGCAGCCTTTCCCACTGTCATCTTCCGCACGACTGCGGAGACCGTCTCCACGCCCAAAGATTCCATCGAGTCATCAGGCGACCGCACGATCCCGACATGCGGGCCGCGGGGCCGCCAGACACGGGGATCGGTGGGACCGAACAGTACCGTGGATGGTATCCCGAGCACCGCCGCCAGATGGCTCACGCCTGAATCATTGCCCAGATATGCCACGCCACGCAGCAATTCGTCACGCAGTTCCTCCAGTGTTGCGGGCGCGGCGACCGGGAATCCCGCATTCTCGAGCCGGGAGGAAAACCCGCGTTCCATTTCGGCGGGCCCCAGGATGAACCTGACCGTTCCCCGGCACAGCCGGGCGGCGGCGATGAATCTTTCCAGCGGCCAGTTTTTCAGGAGGCCCCCGCTCCCGGGATGGATCACCACCGCAGTATCGGGCAGTGATTGGACATCGGGGACAAGCTTGGGAAATCGGAGATCGTCCTCCCTCGCCCCGTCATTACCGAGAATGCCCGCATAATGGGCCGTGATGTGGCGGTCGAAACCGGCCGGCTCCACAGGGTCGAGGATGTTTACGGCATTCGCGCCCGATGAAAGAATTCGGTCCCGAAGCATTGATTCCGGTGCGGATGAAAAGCAATACACACTGTCGAAACCTCCCACAAAGGAAGCGGCGTCGGGCGCGAGCGAAGCGCCGCCGAAAAGGGTGTGAAAGGAACCGGATTCAATTGAGCGGTATTCATCGAACAGCCCGGAAAGACGGGCGGCGGCGAGCATGATTCCGTTTCCCAGCACAGCCATGCGGGCGGCCGGATGACGGTCCCGGAGCGCGACAGCCACAGGGAGGGTCAGGAGGCAGTCACCGAGCCCACCGGTGCGGATGATCAGAATATTCAACGTGAAAGAACGGCATCTGCCGCGGCGAGGATATCCTCAGTTTCCGCCATGCGCCCCATGCCGATACGGCCGTCGGCGAGCTTGCCCTCGACCGGACCGACGAAGCTGACGCCGAGTTCCTCGAGGGATGCGACATTGCGCCTGACGATGGGGTTCTCCCACATGCGGTTGTTCATGGCGGGCGCCATGAGCACGGGAATGGTGGACATCATGGTGAGGATCGTGGTGCTGACCAGGTCGTCCGCTATGCCGCAGGCGGATTTTCCGATGATATTGGCTGTTGCAGGGGCGACGATGAGAATATCGGCGCGGTCGGCGAGGGCGATATGCTCGAGGCTCCACTTGTTGTCACGATCGAACATCTCGACCGCCACGGGATTACGGGAGAGCGTCTCCAGCGTGAGCGGGGTGATGAACTCGGTGGCGCTTTCCGTCATGATCACAAGCACCTCTGCATTGTCGCGCTTGAGCTCGCGCACGATGTTGGCGGTCTTGTATGCGGCGATTCCCGCGGTGACGGCCAGAACGACGGTCCTGTCCCTCAACATGTCGTCCTCCCTCCATTCTTCCGTGACAGAGCGCGGGGATCGTCCCGGCGCATTCGGTCAGCCTGTAATACTTTCGAAGGATTCGTGTCCATAGAGACGCAATGTCTCCCCCACAAGATACAGAGAGCCGGTCACGATGACAAGCCCATCTTCGCCGGCCATGGCCTCTGCACGTCCGAGCGCTTCCACGGTTGACGCCGCAGTGGACAG
>CAYNWJ010000470.1:0-3446 GCA_964400815.1 uncultured bacterium | reverse complement strand
AGGGTTATCTCGATTATTAACAATATATTATCTGTTTTTCAGGAAGCCCTACTTATGACGTGCGACATCCCGAACGGTTCCATAGAGGAATATGCGCGGAGGGTACATCAAATGCGGAGCAGTTGGTCACGATGTCTCAGCTCCGGCAGGGCCGCGGCCAGAAGAGCGATCAGTGAGGCGAGATCCTCCAGGTCGAACAGTTCCACCGCCGAATGGCTGTAGCGCCTCGGAAGACCGAGGCTCATGGCGGCGACACATCCGCCTGCCTGCTGCGTCGAGGTGGCGTCGGTGATGCCCGCAGTATCGACGATCAACTGCGTGGGTATGCCGTTCCTTTGCGCGATGTCGCGGAAGAACGCGCGCAGAGGGCCGTGGGTGGACAGTCCGGATGTCTCGCGGACCTTGACAAGGGGGCCTTTTCCGATGCGCCAGGGAAGGGTGCGGTCTTCGAGATCGGGCGTTCCGCCTGCCGGACAGGTATCGAGGGCGATGAGAACGTCGGGACGTACATCCGACGCCGCCACCGCCGCGCCGCGCAGTCCCACCTCCTCCTCGACTGAAACGCACCAGATTATCGTGGCGGAAAGCTCCGCGTGGGACAGTTTCCCCGCGGCGCCGAACATCGCCAGAATGCCCGCACGGTCGTCGATGGCCTTTCCGAAGACGCGGGACGGGTGCTTCGTCCGTGTCAGAGCACCCCTGAAAACCACGGGGGTTCCGGTCTCCAGCCCCCATTCGAGCGCCTGTTCGTGTGACTCCGCACCGATATCGATGTACATGTTCTCCACACCGGGGACACGGGTGGCTTCGTCCCCCGAAAGCACATGTCCCGGCTTCACTCCGATCACACCGTCGAGCGGGTCGTATGGCGTAATAACGCGGACCGGCTGCCCCGGCAGGACCATCGCCGTGGGATGACCGAGGCGTGTGAATCTCAGGAATCCCTCGTCGTCAATCCCCGTCACCATGAAACCCACTTCGTCCGCATGAGCGACGACCATGATTTTCAGACCATCCTCTTCCACGCCGTGTTTTGCCATGAGTAGATTTCCGCGTACGTCGACACGGCTGTCATCACAGAGATCGCCGGCCATGTAGAGGTCGCGAACATACCGGAGCACCGGCTCCTCGAATCCCGAGGGTGCGTCCAGTTTTGTCAGTGTGTCGAGGGAACGAAAGAGATCGTCATGCTTCATGGCTCGATAACTCCGTTTTGTTGTGGTTTCGGCCTGAGACAATATCACCAGAGCCGCACGCCGTGTCAAGGGTTTTGGCCTGAAGCGCCACCCCCCCTTTTTCCGGCAAAAAACATTTTCTCCGGCGGTTTTCAATTCATGAACCGTGATTTTCTGGATTACAGGATGAACCGTGATTACAATCCGGTCAATCCTTTCATCCCATGTATCATGGTTCACACAGTGCAGGGTCAATCATCAGGAAGAATGAAAGAAAAAAAAGTAAAAATTCCTCTTGACAGTGTGCCGGGGATCGGCTATATTGTGATTAAATTCACAGCGTGATTGATTTCACACAGGGCAATGTTATCGTTATGGAGGACGGCATGGTCTCTGAAAAAACCATCGGACGGCTCAGCCTCTACCGGCTTCTCCTCAGAACCATCATAAACGAAGGAAAACGCAGCATCTATTCACACGAGCTTGCGGCCATCTCGGGCGCCACAGCCGCCCAGGTCCGGCGCGACATCATGAACGTCGGCTATTCCGGCAATCCCAACCGCGGGTATGACACCCGCGAACTCATCGAGAGCATCGGGTCCTTCCTCGACGACCCGGAAGGCCAGCGCGCCGCCCTCGTCGGTGTGGGAAATCTCGGGCGGGCCATCCTCGCATATTTCGCGGGCAGGCGGCCCAAGCTCAGCATCGTGGCGGCATTCGACAACGACCCCGGCAAGTTCGGCCGTGTCATCAACGGCTGCCATTGCCATTCCATCGCCGATTTCGACAGTATCGTCCGGGAAGAGAACATCGACATCGGCATCATCACCGCGCCCGCATCGGAAGCCCAGACGATCGCCGACCTCATGGTCAGGGCCGGCGTAAAGGGAATCCTCAATTTCGCCCCGGTCCGTCTCAAAATTCCGTCGGGCGTGTTTGTTGAAGATATCGACATGAGCATGTCACTCGAAAAAGTCGCCTATTTCGCCCGTAACGTCTAGTAAGGGAGGTTCATACATGCCTGCGGCCGATCTCAAGCCCATTCTGTCCCGCTATCCCAGCGCCAGGCGGGATGACCTGATTCCCATTCTCCAGGAAGTACAGGACGCGTGCGGATTCATCTCGCGGGATTCCGTCGTCACCATCGGGAAACATCTCCGGCTGCCGTCGAGCAAGATCTATGGTGTCGCGACCTTCTACAACCAGTTCCGCTTCCAGGCCCGCGGAAAATACGTCATCCAGGTGTGCCGTGGAACCGCCTGCCATGTCAAGGGATCGGCGAAGGTGCTCGACGCCCTCGAGCGTGAACTGAAGGTCAAACCGAACGAGACCACCCGGGACGGTCTGTTCAGCCTCGAGGTGGTGGCGTGCATCGGGGCCTGCGGACTCGCCCCCGTGATCAGCGTCAACGGCGAGTTCCACGCGGCGGTCACGCCCGATTCCGTCACGGCGATCATCGATGCATACAGAAGAAAGGCGGAGGAAGATGACGAAAACGATGAATGACACGATATGGAACCGGCACCGGGACTGCTGGAACGCCACCGGTGTGGCCTGCCCGCCGGTGATACAAAGCTTTTTCGACGACGCCGGGCCCGGCACGTTCCCGATGAAGAAGGTGCTCAGGGATGAAGTGGACGCTCCCGTCATCTATGTCGGGGCGGGAACGTGCGGTCTCGGTGCGGGCGCGGCAAAGACCATCGCGGCCATCAAAGAGTATCTCGAGGAAAAGGCCATCGACGCCGAGATCTTGGAGGTCGGATGCATCGGTCTCTGCGTGGAGGAACCGCTGGTCGATATTCAGCTGCCGGGACGCTCCCGTCTTTCGTTCAGGAAGGTGACGCACGACAGGGTTGCAGCACTTCTTGACGGGGTGATGAATGATGATGTGGACGGCGGGAGCGTCCTCGGGCAGCACAGGAACGACCAATTGAAATCGTGGAAGGGGATGCCCTTTCTGGACGAGCATCCCTTCTTCGCTCCCCAGGCAAGACGCGTCCTGGTCAACTGCGGCGTCGTGGATCCGTCGAGCATCGACGAATACATCGCCCGCGGCGGATTCCAGGCCATCGCCACGGCTGTGCACAGCATGACCCCGGCGGAGGTCTGCGAACTGGTGGAGAAGAGCGGGCTCCGCGGCCGCGGCGGCGGCGGATTCCCCGCGGGCCTCAAGTGGAAGCTCGCCCTCCAGACCGCCAGCGACAAGAAATATTTCATCTGCAACGCCGACGAGGGCGACCCCGGCGCGTTCATGGACCGCGCGGTCATCGA
>CAYNWJ010000469.1:0-3451 GCA_964400815.1 uncultured bacterium | reverse complement strand
CGAGCTGGTGGTCATACTCATCCTCCTTTCCGTGGCCTTCATCGGTCTCATGAACATCAAGAACGCCGAGCAGCGTTCGATCTGGGTCGGCATGGCGAAGGAGACCGCACACCAGCTCGGCACTCCCATCAGTTCCCTGAGCGGGTGGTTCGAGCTTCTCAAGACCGATCGCAGCGACAGCATGGTCGATCAGGCCCTGCCCGAAATGGAATATGACCTCAATCGTCTGACCCGTGTGGCCGCCCGCTTTTCGAGCATCGGTTCGAAACCCGAGCTGCGATCCCTCGACCTGGAAGAGGTCATCGGCGAAGTGGCGGACTATTACCGGGCCAGGCTGCCGAGAATGGGCAAGAGCGTGGTGATCGAATGCGCCTGCACGGGGATACGGCGTATCACGGGGTGCGAGGAACTGCTCAACTGGGCTTTCGAGAATCTGGTGAAGAATGCCATCTCCGCCATCGATTCAAGCGGAGGGCGTATTGAAATACAGGGATCCATGTCGAAGGATTTCACGTATGTCGTCCTTGATTTCATCGACAGTGGAAAAGGAATCGCCCAGGCTGACCAGCCGATGATCATGAAGCCGGGCTTCACCACCAAGAAACGGGGCTGGGGGCTGGGCCTGAGCCTCGTGAAAAGGATCATCGAGGACTATCACGGCGGTAAAGTGTTCCTTCTGCAAAGCAGGGAAGGGGAGGGCGCCACGTTTCGGGTGGTTCTTCCTGCGGCCGGCGGCGATGAATGAGCGGGCATTGAAACCATATGACGCCGGACAAGTTAAATAGAGAGAGGCAATGTCGATTACATTCAGCATGACGGGAGAGATGTGATGAACAGGAAGATTCTCTGGGCGGACGACGAGATAGACCTTTTGAAATCCCATATCATTTTTCTTGAAAAAAACGGCTATGAACTGACACCGGTCACCAACGGCGAGGATGCGATAGCCATGGTCCGGCGGGAGAGTTTCGACGCCGTCCTGCTCGACGAGATGATGCCGGGAATGGACGGTTTGAGTGTGCTTGCGGAGCTCAAGATGATCGCTCCCGATCTTCCCGTGGTGATGATCACCAAGAGCGAGGAAGAACAGATCATGGACGACGCCCTCGGGGCGCGGATCAGTGATTATCTCATCAAGCCGGTCAACCCCAACCAGATTTTCACCACGCTCAAGCGCCTGCTGGATTCCCGGCAGCTCCGCAGCGAACGCATCAGCCGGGAATACACGCGCCAGGCAAGCCAGAACCGCATGGACCTTGCCATGGGGCTCGACTGGCGGGGATGGGCCGATGTACACCTGAAAAACTCGACCTGGGACATCGAGCTCAGGAGCCACAAGGATCCCGGCCTCAACCGTATTCACACCGACCAGAAAAAGGAATATCTCAGGGAATTCTCGAAATATGTCGAGGCGCATTATACGTCCTGGCTTGACGGCGATGGTCCCGTTCTTTCCCATCGGGTGCTCGACACATGGGTGGCGCCGCTTCTGAAAGAGAAGAAGCGCGTGTATTTCATCGTCATCGACTGTTTCCGTATGGACCACTGGCTCGCCATCGAAAACCAGCTCGATGAACTGTTCAATGTCAAACGGGACTTCTATTATTCGCTGCTGCCCACCGCCACTCCCTTCAGCCGGAACGCGCTCTTCGCGGGCTTGACTCCCGCCGGGATCCAGCGCATCCATCCCGACATATGGGAAACGTCCGACTCCGAGGAGAGCGGCATGAACCAGTACGAGTCCGAGTTCCTCGACATGTATATCAAGCGGTCGGGAATACGCCTCGACAGGCCGGCGCATTATGAGAAAATCCTGACCGCGGACTATGCCCGTTCCTATCTGAAGAGAATGAGCAATTACCAGGATACGCAGTTTTCGGCCATCGTCTATAATTTCGTCGATCTCCTGTCCCACCAGATGTCATCGAACGACATTCTCCAGGAGATCGCGCCGGATGAGGCCGCTTTCAGGAGTCTGACGGTTACCTGGTTCAATCATTCCGTGCTCCTTGATATCCTCCAGCAGATCGCACGGGAGGGCGCGACCGTGGTGATGACATCGGATCATGGCAGTATCGTGGGAGATCGCGCCAGCGTCGTCCGCGGTGACAGGACAACCTCGACCAACGTACGCTACAAGTATGGCAGGAATCTGCGCTGCGATACATCGCAGGTGATGAAGGTAGAAGAGCCGGAACGGTTCGGCCTCCCCTCTTTCGGGCTGGGCACGAACTACCTGTTCGCCAAGGAGGACTATTATCTCATATACCGCAACAACTTCAGGGAATACGAGAAGCTCTATCACGGCACACTCCAGCATGGCGGGGTGTCCCTCGATGAAATGGTGCTGCCCATCGGCATTCTCACGCCGCGCTGACCCGGCGTTGGATGCAATGGGGGCACACAGACCCATGCCGGTACTCAAGGAAGGTTGTTCATGCAGGATACCCGGGATACACGCAATCCCCGTCACGGGGAAATCATGATGGCGGAACGCGAGGAGGATACGCTTCGCATCGCCGGAGAATTCGCCCGCAGACTTTCAAAAGGGGCCGTGGCCATACTGACCGGGGACCTCGGAGCCGGAAAGACGGTCTTCGCCCGCGGCGTCGCCCGCGCCCTCGGTATCGGGGACGACATTACCAGCCCGACCTTCACACTGATACACGAATATACCATTCCGGCGGGCGGAGGCACCGATGCTTCCCATCTGTACCATATGGACCTCTATCGCCTCGAAGACACCTCTGAAATGACAGCCATCGGTATAGAGGACTATCTTTACGGTGACGGCATCTGTCTCGTGGAATGGGGCGAGCGTCTCGGTGACTTGCTGCCGGAGGACGCCGACGTGGTTCATATCCGTCACGATGCTTCAGCAGGCAGGATCATTTCCATCGAACGGGGAGGTGGCGAGCGGTGAAAAGCACGGGAGTCGTTGTCGGCATCACCGGTGAAAAAGCCAAAATCAGGGTTGTGGCCGGTTCGGAGTGCATGGGCTGCCCGTCGAAACAGCACTGTCATGGCGGTGAGGTCAAACCGCGGGACATCGTGGCGGTGAACAACGTCAGCGCTAACATACACGACCGCGTGGTCTTCGAGTCCGAGCCGGGAAAGGTGGTTTTTTCCGCCGCCATGGTCTGGATCGTTCCCGTTCTCGCCATGATATCCGGTTATGTGATCGCAGAAAGGTTCGCGGGCGGCTTCGTTCCCATTGCCGGTGCGCTGGGTTTCCTCGTGCTGGCCTTTGGACTCCTCAAACTTTTCGACCGCGCCATCACAGGCGGAACGGCGTTCTATCCGACAATCACTTCGATCGTCGAATCCGGTGTGGACCCCGGCGATCCCTGTCATGGAGCGGACTGATCCCGTGCTGACGGCTTCTTTCATGCGCCATATTCCCTGGAAACGGCCGTGCCCGCGCAGAGGTTTCGCTCGGGCTGCCGTGCTT
>CAYNWJ010000468.1:3041-3455 GCA_964400815.1 uncultured bacterium | reverse complement strand
AGGATTGACAGGATTCTAATCGTGGTTCATCCCGTAATCCCGTAAATCCCGGTTCAGAAACTTAAAAAACCTCGAAACATAAGTGTGTGCCGGAAAATGGGGGATTGCCGGTCGGGAAAGCGTGTTGACATGTTCCCGTGGTTGTGGTATTTTACTTATCTGTAGAGCAAGAAATCGAACAAGCGTATTAAAGGCCGTGCTAGACGGGGAGTTAGCGGTGCCTTGTAACCCGCAAACCGCTACAGCGGGGTTGAATTCCCGTATCCAGGCCTTGACGCTGTTCCGCTGAAGCGGCGTTTCCGGATGTCGATCGCCAGGACCCGCGCAACGGACGTTTTCCAAACCCCGTCAGGACCGGAAGGTAGCAGCGGTAGGAACAACGTTTCGTGTGCCGCGGGAGCTCTTGGCGGGAGT
>CAYNWJ010000468.1:0-3031 GCA_964400815.1 uncultured bacterium | reverse complement strand
GGCGGGAGTTCGGGGCGCAGTGGATCGGAAGGGCGGCGGGTCGAGAACGGGTGCACGGCCATTTTTCAAATCGGGAAAGCCGGAAGCAGGAACCGAGATCTTCCGGCATGATCGTTCAGGGAACGATTCCCGTTCGTAAACCAGAGCACACCTAACCCGGTCCGTTTCATGTCCTATCTCGTAACCGCGCGAAAATGGCGGCCCCGGCTCTTCCGGGATGTCGTCTCCCAGGCCCATGTCACGGGGACTTTGAAGAACGCGATCAAAAACGACCGCGTGGGGCATGCCTATCTCTTCAGCGGTCCCCGCGGTGTTGGCAAGACCACCGTGGCGCGCATCTTCGCGAAGGCCCTCAACTGCCTCGAGGGACCCGCGGAGGAGCCCTGCAATGCCTGTGAGAACTGCCTGGGGATCCAGTCCGGTTCGTCCATGGACGTTCAGGAGCTGGACGGCGCATCAAACAACTCGGTCGATGATGTGAGAAACCTCATATCCAGCGTGGGCTATCACGCCAGTTCATGCCGGTACAAGATGTACATCATCGACGAGGTCCACATGCTCTCGACCCCGGCATTCAACGCCCTGCTCAAAACCCTCGAGGAACCGCCGCCGAACGTGATATTCGTCTTCGCGACCACCGAGCCGCACAGACTGCCGGTTACGGTGCTTTCACGGTGCCAGCGGTTCGATTTCCACCGGCTCTCTGTGCAGGACATCGCCGGCAAGCTCCGGATGATCGCCGATTCCGAATCCCTTTCCGTGGACGACGAATCGCTCATGCTCATCGCACGGCGCGCCGGCGGGGCGATGCGTGACGCCGAGAGCATTCTCGAGCAGCTCAAGAGCACCCGGGGCGACACCATCACCGTGGCGGACGTGAACGATGTGCTGGGCATCGCGGACAGGATGCTCTATTTCGATGTGATCGACCGCTGCCACGAGCGTGATGTCTTCGGGGCGATCTCGCTGTTCAAGGCATTCTATGACGAGGGAGGGGACGCGAAGGAATTCGTCGAGGGCATGCTTGCGCACCTCCGCGACCTGCTCTATGCCCGCCACGAGGGCGGGATCGGTCATGTCATGCTGTCGGAGGACATGAAGACACGGATCGTCCAGCAGGCGGACCGTTACGATGTCGGTGACATCGTTCGCATGATTCGCGCCGTGGCTGATGTGGAATCGAGCCTTCCCTGGACCGTGCTGCCCGTGGTTCGTATCGAAACGGCGCTGGCACGCATGGCGCTTCAGGAGCGCACGATCGATTTGGAGAATCTTATCGGCGTCATGGGAGGAGCGCCCGCGATGCCCCTTGCCTCTCCGGAGAACGGACAAAGGAACCGGGCGGCCGGAGGGGCCGGCGAAGAGCCCGCACCCGTGGCCGAGACGCCTCCGGAAGATGCGGAAACCGATGAGACGGGTGGTTCCGCGGTGAAGGCGCCCGCGGAGATCGGCGCGATACGTGACAGGTGGAAGGACATCGTCGCCGAGGTGGGGGAGCGGAAGCCCATGATAGCCCCCACGCTCGCCTGCGCGGTTCCCGCGGGTTTCACGAACGGCGTTCTCGATCTGGCCTTCGAACCCGGGGACGATTTTCACCTGAAGACCATGGAATCGAACAGCGGAATGCTTTCGGGCATCCTCGAAATGATCCTCGGTGAACCCGTGACGATCCGCTGTGTCGGCCGCGGAAAGGACGCGGCCCGGGATTCCGGCGGAGCGCCCCAAAAAAAAAAGAGTGAACTGGACGACCTGATCTCGCGCGAACCCATCGTCGGGGACATTCTCCGGCGGTTCGACGGCGATATCACAGACACATGGAGGGATTGACATGGCCAAAGGTTTCGGCAACATGATGAAGCAGGCCCAGAAACTGCAGAAGCAGATGATGGAAATGCAGGAGGAAATGGCCGCGAAGACTGTCGAGGGAACCGCCGGCGGCGGGATGGTGAAGGTGGTCGCAAACGGCCAGCAGGATATTCTCGAAGTCACAATCGATCCCGAAGTGGTCGACCCCGAGGATGTGGAGCTTCTCGAGGATCTGGTGCTGGCGGCCATAACCAACGCCCGCGACAACGCCAAAGCCCTCATGGAAGAGGAAATGGGCAGGATCATGCCGCCGGGGATGGGCAATCTCGGCATACCGGGTCTCGGTTGACGCCATGAACGAACAGCGTGTCGTCGATACACTGGTTTCAAACCTCTCGGAGCTTCCCGGCATCGGAAAGAAAACGGCCCAGCGCCTGGCGTTCTTCATCATGAAGATGAAACGCGACGACGCGGTGGCCCTCGCGCGATCGATCGTGGACGTGAAGGACAAGGTGATGCACTGTTCCACGTGCTTCAACCTGACCGAAACGGACCCGTGTCCCATCTGTTCCGATCACAGGCGCGACCGCACGACCGTCTGTGTCGTGGAAAATCCGTCCGATGTGAACGCGGTCGAGAAGTCGGGGGTATACCGGGGTCTCTATCATGTGCTCGGCGGGGCCCTCTCGCCCCTTGACAATGTGGGGCCGGATGAGTTGCACGTGGACGGCCTCCTTTCAAGGATCGACGGTGACGTGACGGAGATCATTCTCGCGACGAACCCCACGGTCGAGGGCGAGGCGACCGCTTCCTTTCTGGCCGATGAGCTGGCGGACAAGGGTGTGCGTGTGAGCAGAATCGCCCGCGGCCTGCCGGTGGGAAGCGACCTGGAGCTTTCGGACAAGGTGACACTCGGCCGTTCCTTCGAGGGGCGTACCGACATGTGACATGATCTGCAGGATCGAACGAAGATAACATGGCCGGAGTGACGAACGATATGAAACCGCGACGCAAGGTGGGAAATCTGAATCCCGCGAATCTTCTCACCTTCATGAGGATCGCCCTCGTGCCGCTCTATGTGTGGCTCTTTTCCCTCCAGGAGTGGCATACGGTCGTTTCCGCTCTTCTGGTGTTCATCATCGCCGCGGTTACCGACCTCTTCGATGGAAAGCTCGCCCGGAGCCGCAAGGAAATCACCCGTCTCGGGAAATTTCTCGATCCCCTG
>CAYNWJ010000467.1:0-3463 GCA_964400815.1 uncultured bacterium | reverse complement strand
CAGAATCACCCAGTACATGACATCCACCAGGACGGCCATTGGAGACGGCAGCCGGAGCATGAGGCCGCGCACCAGAAAGGTCTCCAGTATGCCGGCAACGGCCAGGACGCCGAGCACCGGATGGATTCGTCTTATCATTGCGTCGAGTATGCGGGGGAACATGGGGTGCGCCGTCCGGGAAGGTCGTGAGCGGGAGCCGCGGAAAGCGGCATCCGCAAGCATGCCCCTGTACATTCAAAGGGAACGGAAACAACAGTATAAGATACCGGATCACCGCCCGCCGGTCAAGGACTGTTCGGCATTATGACAATCCTCCGTTTTCCGGCTCAAATAAATAATTCGAGGTTTTTCAGTTTCTGAACCTGGATTTTCAGGATTACGGGATGAACCACGATTAGAATCCTGTCAATCCTTGAATCCCATTAATCATGGTTCAAGCGGCGTACGGTCAATCGTCATTCTTCCCTCGTCGCCATCATCGGTTACATGAGGTATTATCAATTGTTCAGAGAATAATTTCTTACTTGTATTATGGATGTAATACCATACTATAAAAAAGCTTATGTGAATTATTTGATGGGTTTTGGGGGGATTGCCAGCTGTTCGGCATGACCGGCATTCCCCCGTTTTTTTACCACAAGAGACGATGCGGCCATTTTTTCATGGAGATTCACCCCTCTGCGTGCATCTCCTCTTTCTCCTGCGGAAGTGGGGGGGATGTCACGGTGTGACGGGAGGTGAGTGTTGCAGGCAAAGGCGGCTTCGATGAGGCCGGAGTGATCTGCCTTGTGAAAGTCTTTGTGAAGAGAGCCCTTTGGCTTGTGTGTGCTCCCGGGCCGCCGGGGGCCGCTTCATACAGCCGTCTCAAAAATCATTTGCTTGTCGGGCGGCAAGTCGGTAACATACGGTACGAATTCGACGCAACGGCGCCACTGGTAACGAAAGGAATGTTATGGCAGGATTTCATCCCATCGACGTCGCCGTCATCTTCATCTATCTCGTCGTGATGGTCATCATCGGCGTATGGAGTTCCAGAACGGTCAAGGGGACGGGCGACTTTTTCATCGGCGGCAGGCGGTTCGGCAAGTTCATGACCGTCATGTTCAATTTCGGCACCGGCACCCATTCGGATCAGGCAGTGGGAGTGATCTCGAAGTGCTATTCCATCGGCCTCGCCGGCATCTGGTATCAGTGGCTGTGGCTGATGGTCACGCCCTTCTACTGGATCATCGGCCCCATTCTGAGACGGCTCCGCGTGGTCACCATGGCCGACTATTTCCGCAGACGCTACAACCAGAGCGTCGCCTCCCTGTACGCCCTCATGGCGATCGTCATCATCATGCTCAACATGGGGACCATGCTTCTGGGCACCGGCCGCATCATCGAGGCGGTGAGCAGCGGCAACGTCTCGTTCCCCGTGGCGGTGTTCGGCATGACCGGACTGTTTCTGGTATACGGCATCGCGGGCGGCCTCGTCGCGGCCATCATCACGGATTTTCTCCAGGGTATCCTGACCATTTTTCTTTCTTTCATTCTCCTGCCCTTCGCAATCATCCGCGTGGGCGGTTTCTCGGGCCTGCATGACAAGCTGGCCGGCGCGTCCCATGACATGTTCAGCTTGGTGACCCCCGGCGAGATCACCGTATTCTTCATCTTCGTCACCATGGTGAACGCCGTCGTCAACTGGGCCGTGCAGCCCCAGGCGGTCCTCATGGCCGCGGCCTGCAAGAGCGACAAGGAAAGCCGCGTGGGAGTGACTTACGGCAATTTCATCAAGCGCTTCTGCACCGTGGCCTGGGCGTTCACCGGTCTGGCGGCCATTGCGCTCTTCCCAAATCTGGACAATCCCGATCACGCGTTCGGTGTGACTGTGCGTGAGATCCTTCCCACGGGTCTCGTGGGACTGCTCATCGCCTCGGTCATCGCCGCGGTGCAGTCGTCCTGCGACGCCTTCATGGTGGCGGCCTCGGGCATCTTCACCCGCAACGTCTACAAGGTCTTCGTCGGCAAGGACAAGTCGGACAAGCATTACCTGTTGGTCGGCCGTATCAGTTCGCTGTTCATTGTGGCGGGCGGATTGGCCTTCGCCTTTTATCTGCCGGGTGTGATCGCGGCGCTCGAGCTCTTCTGGCAGCTTCCGGCACTCATGGGCATCCCGTTCTGGATAGGGATCGTATGGAGGCGGGCGAACCCGGCCACGGTATGGGTGAGCTTCATCTGTTCCTTCACCGTTTTCTTCGTGATGGAGAATCACCTGTTCATCGGCTATGACGTTCCCCTGCACTGGCAGATGGTGAGCTACCTAACCGCGGGTTTTGTGGGCGCGGTTGTGACGGCCCTCGTCACCAAGCCCCAGCCCGACGAGGAACTCGATCCCTTCTACGAGAACCTCCGACGTCCCGTGATCGGCGAGGAGGATGCGGCGGCCGACGCCACCGGCACCGCCTGATGGCGGACACGCTTCCGCTGCGCGCTCTCCTGCGAACCGGATCGGCTCGGGGGCGTACAACCTACAGGTGACGAGGCGGAGGAAGACAGTGGCGGACATGGATCATCGGCACGGGATATCGAAAGGAGAGGAGTTCCTTGAGCGACATACCAAAGATCAGGATACGCGACATCGAGGTGAGCCGTTTCATCATCGGCGGCAATCCTTTCAGCGGTTTTTCCCACCAGGGTGTCGAGCGGGACCGGGAAATGGTCGGCTACTATACGGTCGACCGCATCAAGAAAACACTGGCGCACGCCGAAAAGCTCGGCATCGACACCTTCCTCGGGCGCGCCGACCAGCACATCATCCGCATGCTCGCCGAATATCGGCTGGAGGGCGGCGGGATCAAATGGTTCGCACAGACATGCCCCGAGATGTCCAGTATCGAACGGAGTCTCGACGACGCCTTGGCCGGGGGTGCGGCGGCGGCGTATGTCCACGGTGGTGTGATGGACAACCTTCTGGCGACCGGCCGGCTCGACAGCGTCCCCCCCGCCATCGGGAAGATAAAAGCCGCCGGCATCCCCGCCGGGGTCGCGGGCCATGATCCGCGGGTGTTCGCCTGGGCGCGGGAGAACCTGGACCTGGATTTCTACATGTGCTCGTACTATAATTCCGCCCACCGGGACGAGAACGCCGAGCACGTCCACGGCCGTCCCGAATGGTTCCTCCCCGAGGACCGTGACCGCATGGCGGAGATCATCGCCGGTCTCCCGAAACCGGTCATCCATTACAAGGTCCTTGCCGCCGGGCGGAACGACCCCGCGGAAGCATTCGATTTCGTGGCGAAGCACATCCGGCCGGGCGACGCCGTCTGCGTGGGCGTTTTCACCCGGGACAAGCGGGACATGCTCGAAGAGGACATCCGCCTCTTCCTGGATCGAACCGGCGGGTGAGAGCGGAAATGCATCCGACCATGGTTGCCCCGGCCGTTTCGACCGGCGGGTGAACGGCATTCGAAAGGACCGGCGA
>CAYNWJ010000466.1:0-3468 GCA_964400815.1 uncultured bacterium | reverse complement strand
ATGGATGGATAGGGCGGCGCGCCGGCGGAACAAGGTCGAAAACCTTTTTTGACCCTTTGATCAATAACTGACACATTACCGGAAGATACCATGCAGACCCAACCAGCCATCGAAACCAGCGAACTCACCCGCACGTTCGGGAGCTTCACCGCTGTCAAGTCGGTGACATTCTCCGTCGAGCGCGGAGAGGTCTTCGGTTTTCTGGGCGCCAACGGCGCAGGAAAGTCCACCACCATCAGGATGCTGACCGGCATTCTCGCGCCTTCTTCGGGCAGCGGGACCGTGGCGGGCCACGATATATTCCGGGAACAGGAGAAGATCAGGCGGCGCATCGGGTACATG
This sequence comes from uncultured bacterium, assembly GCA_964400815.1. GTDB lineage: Bacteria > Latescibacterota > Latescibacteria > Latescibacterales > Latescibacteraceae. The sequence goes on along the minus strand of CAYNWJ010000466.1, from coordinate 3,126 downwards.
TCGCAGCGCTTCAGCCTGTACGAGGATATGACCGTACGTGAAAACCTGGAATTCTATGGCGGTGTCTACGGCCTTTCGAAAAGGGAGATCGGCGAGGCGCGCGCCCGCGTGTACGACCGTCTCGGCATCGCGGACATGGGCGGCCGTCTGACCGGGTCCCTCCCCCTCGGATGGAAACAGCGGACCTCCCTCGCCTGCGCCATTCAGCACGAGCCGGAAATCCTGTTCCTCGACGAGCCCACCGGCGGCGTAGACCCCGTAAACAGGCGCGCCTTCTGGGACATCATCTACGATCTCTCGGAAGCGGGGGTCACCGTCTTCGTCACGACGCACTACATGGACGAGGCCGAATATTGCGGACGTCTGTCCATAATGCACGCAGGCGAAATCCTTGCAATCGGCGAACCGGGTGAACTCAAGGAGCGGACGGGGTGTCCGACGGTCGAGGAAACGTTCATAACCCTCATCGCTGAAGCGTCGGGGAGCACTCGGTAACCGATCACGGAGAAGGGGTACGCAGGGTCATGCCACAAAGAATTTTCGCCATGTTCAGAAAAGAGATACACCACATCCTCCGCGATCCGAGGACCCTCGCGGTCGTGTTCGCCCTGCCCGCGTTCATGGTGGTGCTCTTCGGATACGCCCTCAACATGGACGTCCGGCACATCCCCATCGCCGTGGTGGACCACGACATGACACCATCCTCACGTGCCCTCGTCGAGGCGTTCACGGCCTCCTCCTATTTCGATGTTTTCCGGTATGCGGACACGACCGGCGAGACGACGCCGCTGCTGATGGACGGGCGGGTGCGGGCGATTCTCGTCATTCCCGACGACTACAGCGTGGACAGGGCCTCCGGCCGTGACACCGCGGTGCAGGTGCTGGTGGACGGTTCCGATCCAACCTACGGTGGAATAACCGTCAACTACGCCTCGGCGATCGCATACACGGTGACCGTGGACGCCGGGGAAGGGAGCGCCGCCGCGCCATTCGAGGTGCGCGAGAAGTTCCTGTACAATCCCGAGCTCGAAGGGGCCGACTTTATCATCCCCGGTATCGTGGCGGTCATCCTCATGATGGTCTGCGCCCTTCTCACCTCGATCACCATATCCCGGGAGAAGGAGACGGGCACCCTGGACATTCTCCTGGTATCACCGATCCATCCGGTAGAAATCATCATCGGGAAAGTCCTTCCCTACATCATCCTCGGTCTCGCCGACACCGTCTTCATTCTCGTTTTCGCCAAGCTGGTCTTTCACATCCCCATGCGGGGCGATCTCCTGCTCCTTCTGGGGTTCAGCATCATCTACATCTACTGCGCCCTCGGAATGGGCCTCCTCATATCGAGCATCGCGCCCAATCAGCAGGTGGCCATCATGGCAGCCCTCGTCGCCACCGTGCTGCCTTCGATCATGCTCTCGGGATTCATATACTCGATCTTCAGCATGCCCGTTCCCATACAGTATCTCACCTATATCGTTCCCGCGCGCCACTACATGACCATCATACGCGGCATTCTGCTCAAGGACGCCCCGGCCGGCGTGCTCGCCGACAGCGCGCTGCTGCTTCTTGTGCTCGGCACTGGTTATCTCGCTGTGGCCACGGCGAAGTTCGAAACGCGGAAAAAATAAGGCGGACAGCATGTTAATCATACGGTCAATTTATTTCGCTCCTGTTGGATGCCCGATAAATATAGCATCAACGGCAATAATTGAGAATCTGCACGGTGGACACATCTGGAGCCGACAATGATTCTTGACCATTTGATAAAAAAAGAGTTCATCCAGATTTTACGCTCGAGACCGATGATCGCGATCACCTTCGGCGCGCCCATCATTCAGCTCATCGTCCTCGGGTTCGCGATCTCGGGAGACATCGACAACGTTCCCGCCGCGGTCACCGATCTGGACAAAACCGCGCTCAGCCGGAGCCTCGTGCACACGCTCGACGAATCGCCGTATATCGATATCCGCAGCCGTCCCGGTGATCCCCGTGCGGCGGCGCCCCTTCTGGAACACGGCGATGTTCTGCTTTCGGTGACCATTCCCCGGAATTTCAGAAACGACCTGCTGCGGGGCGAACGGCCCGCCATCGGTGTTACTGCGGACGCCCAGAATTCGCAGGTCGCTCTGACCGCCACGGGGTATGTGAGGAGGATCGTGCTCTCGTGGGCACTGGAAAGTCTTCGCGCGGAGACCCCGGGAAAACGCGGTCCGGCGTCGGTGGATGTGGAAAGCCGGATATGGTACAACGAGGAACTGAAATCGGTCTATTTCATGGTGCCGGGGATCATTGTCGTGCTCGTCACCGTCATCACCCTGATGCTCACCGCCATGGCCATCGTGCGCGAGCGGGAGATCGGCACCCTCGAACAACTGCTGGTGACACCGATATCGAGGATCGAGATGATCCTGGGAAAGACCATTCCCTTCGCCGTACTCGGCATGATCGAAGTCGTGATCGCCCTCGTCATCGCCAGAACGGTCTATGGCATATTCATCGCCGGATCGGTTCCCCTGTTCCTCGCCATATCGCTGCTGTACATCCTCTGCACCCTGGGCATCGGACTCTTCATCTCCACCTTCACCCAGACCCAGCAGCAGGCGCTGTTCGCGGCCTGGTTCGCCATGGTCTACTGCATTCTCATGAGCGGCTTCTTTCTGCCCATCCAGAACATGCCGGACGTGGTCCGCGCCCTCACATACATCAATCCCCTCAGATATTTCATGACCGTGGTCCGCGAACTCTTCCTCAAGGGGGCCGGCGCCGCCGATCTCGCGCCCCAGATCGCAGCCCTGGCCGTCATCGCCGTGTTCATCAACACATTGTCGGTGATCCGCTTCAACAAGCGGCTGGACTGACGGCGTTAATGCCCGGTGATTAAACATATGAATCACGAGCATTCCCCGGATTTCAGTCCGGGATCATAATACCCCCGGTCTTCGACCGTATCCCCCCCCTGACAAGGGGGAACATGTACTACCGGCGCCCGCAGTGCCTGCCTCCCCTGTCAGGGGAGGCGCCATGCAATGGCGGAGGGGTTATAGTGTCATCGGTTTACTACCTCGGACTTCAGTCCGGGGGAGTTCAATTGTGGTATATGATTTCCTGGCTCCAGATAACCCC
>CAYNWJ010000465.1:0-3471 GCA_964400815.1 uncultured bacterium | reverse complement strand
AACTGAAAAGCCTCGAAATATATGTTTGTGCCGGAAAATGGGGGATTGTCAGCGGGGATCATTTTCCGGTTGCCGCTTCCGCTGCGCGCCCGTAGATTACTGATATGTATTCAATGACTACCGGTCAGGCAGAATACAATCGATGAAGCGGCGCTCAGCAAAGCCCCCTTCCGTCACTCCGTGACACCTTCCCCATTCCGGAAGAAGAATATACACGGCGGTGTGGGGAGAGGTGGCAAAATCCAAAACCATAGCAGCCACCACGTGTAAGACAAAGGTGTGTCAAGGCCGACCGACAACAATCCATCATCGGAGCTTTCATGACCGTACCAGCAAAAAAAACCGCACCCCACAGGACCCTCGGCGCCATCGACGCCGTTGCCGTCACCGTGGGCGTGGTCGTGGGCGCGGGCATCTTCAGGACCCCCTCGATCGTGGCGGCACAGGCGGGGAACGAAATGGCGGTCATGGCGCTGTGGCTGCTGGGCGGTATCGTATCCCTCGCCGGAGCCCTTACCTATGCCGAACTGACCGGGACATATCCCCATGCAGGCGGCGATTATCACTACCTGACACGCAGCTATGGCAGGGCAGCCGGGTTCCTCTTCGTCTGGGGACGAATGACCGTCATCCAGACCGGCTCCATCGCAATGTGGGCCTTCATCATCGGGGACTACGCGACCCGGGTGGCCGATCTCGGGGCGTATTCCACCGCTGTATACGCGGCCCTTTCGATTCTGCTCCTGACGGCGCTGAACATCGCGGGCGTGCGCCCCGGCATCAGTGTGCAGAAAATCCTCATCACGGGCATTCTCACCGGCATTCTCGGGGCCGCAGCGGTTTCCCTGGTCAGGGCGGGACCCTCCGCAGCCGGTTCCGTGGGCTCCATGCCTTCGGCATCCGGCCTGGGAAGCGCCATGATATTCGTGCTGCTCACCTATGGCGGCTGGAACGAGGCGGCGTTCCTCTCGGGCGAGGTCCGCGATCCCGGACGAACCATGGCGCGCGTCCTCCTCGTCAGCATCGCCGTCATCACGACGGTGTACCTCATCATGAACGCGGCGCTCATCCGGGTGCTCGGCCTGGACGCCGTGGCCGCTTCCGACGCCGTGGCGGCCGATCTCATGCGCCGTGCGGCCGGGGAATGGGGTGCGCGCTTCATCAGCGCCCTCATCTGCGTGGCGGCCCTGAGTTCCATGAACGGCGTCATGATAACCAGCGCCCGCACCAATTATGCTCTCGGCCGCGATCATCCCCTGTTCTCATTTCTCGGCGCCTGGAACGAACGCCGTGACACTCCGGTCAACGCCATCGTCTTTCTCTGCTCGGTCTCCCTCGCCCTCGTCGCCCTGGGTGCGGCGAGCAGGAGCGGGTTCGTTACCATGGTTGAATACACCGCGCCGGTTTTCTGGAGTTTCTTCCTGCTCACAGGGCTGTCACTGTTCGTGCTCCGACGCAGGGACGCCGGCCGTGAGCGGCCCTTCAGGGTGCCTTTGTATCCCTTTACGCCGATTCTCTTCTGTGTTGCCTGCCTGTGGATGCTCCAGTCGAGTCTGTCGTATACGGGGAAAGGGGCAGTCGTGGGGATCGCCGTGATGCTCGCAGGAGTCCCTTTCCTGTTCCTCGGCGCGCGAACGTCCCGGACGGTCGAAAACGGAGAGGAAGCATGAATCGCACCAGCCTGACGTTTCTCCTGCTTCTCGCCGTCCTCTGCTGTCCGGCGTCACCCGTCATGGCGCAGGAGGAGATATACGATGGATTCGATGTCCCGTATGTGCCGACCCCGGAGAACGTGGTGGACCGGATGCTCAGGATGGCCTGTGTCACGGCTTCAGACGTGATCTACGATCCCGGCTGCGGAGACGGCAGGATCGTCATCACCGCGGCGAAGGAATACGGCGCGCACGGCGTGGGCATCGACATCGATCCCGAACGCATCGCCGAAAGCAGGCTGAATGCCCGTGCTGAAGGTGTCGCCGATCGCGCACTGTTCTGGGAGGGTGATCTGTTCGAGGTGGATATCAGGTCCGCGACGGTCATGACCCTCTATCTGCTCACCGATGTCAATATTCGTCTCAGGCCGCGCCTGTTCAGTGATCTGCGGCCCGGCGCGAGGATCGTGTCGCACAATTTCTCCATGGGCGAATGGGAGGCCGACAGGTCGGTGGACGTGGAAGGGCGCTACAGCACCCACACGATCTATCTGTGGATCATCCCGGCGAATGTTTCGGGAAGATGGGAAGCCCGGACAGGCGGAAGCGGGGACTCATTCCGGCTGGATATCGAACAGCGGTTCCAGCACATAATGGGAACCGCTCATGTGAACGGTGAAGTATACGCCCTGGTGGACCCCGCCCTGAAGGGCGACAGAATAACCTTTTCGGTCTCGCCGGCGGCGCCCTGCCATCTGTCGGGAATGACCTTCACCGGTATCGCCGCGGGCGAAACACTGGAAGGACGCATATCCGGAGGGAGTGATGACAACGGGTCGGCGGCCACATGGCGGGCGGAACGCGTCCCCGGCACGGAGCGGACCATCGGAGAATGATGAACAAGGACCACGCTCGGGACCGGCGCCGTAACATTCAGGCTACCCTCAGGACATATCCTCCTCGCCATATTTCTTGATCATGTACCTGATCTTGCGTTCGGACAGTCCCAGCTTGCGTGCCGCGGCGCTCTTGTTGCCCCCCGTCTCGCGAAGCGCCTCGCGGAGCGCCCTGCGCTCGAGTTCGGCCACCCGGTCCTCGAGCCCGAGGTCGCCGGAAACCTGTTGTTCATCAGAAGACGACACGCGCATGGGAAGATCCCTGTTGTCGAGGATGTCCTTACGGGTGAGGACGACCGCCTGTTCGATGATGTTCGCCAGTTCGCGGATATTGCCGGGGAAGGAATACTTGACCAGCCGGTCGAGAGCGTCCGGGGTGATGCCCGAAATGGTCTTCACGTGCCGCCCGGCGTATTCGCTGATGAAATGCTCCACCAGCACCGGGACGTCAGCCTTCCGTTCCCTGAGCGGTGGTATGGTGATCCCCACAACGTTAATGCGGTAGTAGAGGTCCTCCCTGAACCGATCCTCCGCGATCTCCTCCTCCAGGTCACGGTTCGTGGCGGCGATGATGCGGACATCGACCTCGATGGTCCCGCCTCCGCCCACACGCTGAAACGACCGTTCCTGGAGCACGCGCAGAAGCTTGACCTGGACATGGGCGGGGATTTCACCGATCTCGTCGAGGAACAGCGTACCGCCGTCGGCCTCCTCGAAGCGCCCGATCCTTTGACGGTCCGCACCGGTGAACGCCCCTTTCTCATGGCCGAAAAGTTCGCTTTCGATCAGGTTCTCGGGTACGGCGGAACAGTTGACAGCCACGAACGGCTTCTCCCTCCGCCCGCTGACCTGGTGCACCGCGCGGGCGACCAGTTCCTTGCCGGTGCCGCTCTCGCCGGTGATGAGCACTGTGGCGCTGCTCT
>CAYNWJ010000464.1:0-3486 GCA_964400815.1 uncultured bacterium | reverse complement strand
GAAGTGGGTGCAAAGACCGCCCAGAAGATCATTGTCGAACTCAAGGGAAAGGTCGCGAAATTCGCCCTGCTCCGGGAGGATGAAATCCCCGGGACCGACTCCGGCTCCCATGCGGCGCTGGATGATTTCCTGGTCGAGGCGATCGAGATACTCAGGCAGCTGCAATATGCCGAGGACGAGGCGGAGGCCGTCATTCGAAAGGCAAGCACGGCTCGTCCGGACATCGACACGGCGGAAGAACTCATCCAGGAAGTGTTCCGCCGCCAGGCATCTCAGCAATGATCTGTGTGCGCGAACGGTACATTTCCGATGAAGCGGGGACTTGAACATGGCCCGTGAAAGAATGGTGACAGGGCAGGCGGCATCGAAAGAAGAAGAAGCCTTCACATGGAGCCTCAGGCCGACAACCCTCGGAGAGTACATCGGTCAGACGGCCATCGTTACGAAACTCGAGATATCCCTCGAGGCCTCCAAAATACGCAATGAATCCCACGAGCATATGCTTCTCTACGGACCGCCCGGGCTCGGCAAGACCACCCTTGCCCACATTGTCGCGAAGGAAAAGGATTCCCGTCTCGTGACGGCCTCGGGGCCCACCCTGAACAGGATCGCCGACCTCATGGGCATTCTCACCAACCTCGAAAAGGGCGATGTGTTCTTCATTGACGAAATTCACCGTCTGCCCAAGACGGTCGAGGAGTTCATCTATCCGGCCATGGAGGATTTCCGTGTGGACTTCGTGGTGGACAAGGGGCCCTTTTCCAAGGTCATCAATGTACCTCTCAAGCATTTCACCCTGATCGGCGCCTCCACGCGTGTCGGTCTCCTGTCGGCGCCCCTGAGGGACCGTTTCGGCATCAGCTACCATCTCGATTTCTATCCGCCGGAGGAGATATACAAGATCATCGTCCGCTCGGCCGAGCTTCTCGATGTGGAAATCGACCGTGACGGCGCAGAGATCATTTCCCGTTCATCCCGCGGGACACCCAGAATAGCCAACCGTCTGCTCAGGCGCGCCCGCGACTACGCTCTTGTCCGCGCCGATGGGATCATCGATGGCGCGTGCGCATCGAAATCCCTCGAGATCGAGGGCATCGACTCACGCGGCCTGGACGAGCTTGACCGCAGTTTTCTGAAGGTCATCATCGATTATTATCAGGGCGGTCCCGTGGGAATAGACGCGATCGCGGCAACGCTCTCTGAAGAATCGAGCACTCTCGAGGAAATGGTGGAGCCCTATCTCCTGAAGATCGGCTTCGTCACACGAACGAAGCGGGGCAGGGAGGTCACCCGTGAAGCCTACGGTCACCTGGGCATCCCCTTCACCGGCTCATCCCAATCATCACTTTTCGGCTGAGCGGTGCTCCCGCATGGCAACGGGACGGTGAGCCTTCCCCGGATGTGAAATCCTCTTCACGTTGTTTTTTCTTGCAATAGTCGGTGCATTTGCATACCTTGATTACTGGTCGAATTCATTTTCAGAACAGAGCGGCTCCAACCCGAAATGACGGTGTTTATTCATGGATAGAGTTCACGCGAACGGACGCTTTCTGCCGGCCCTCTCACTGGCATTGCTTGTTTTCACATCGTGCATCTTCTCTCCGGATACGGGGGAGAAAAGCCCGAAACCACCACAGCAGTGGGAGGAACCGACCACGCCGCGAAAAGTGATCAAGAATCTCGAGGTGGCTTTCGATCAGCTCGACATCGATTTCTTCGAACGCTGTCTCCATGAAAATTACTATTACCGCAGTCCCTCTGACACCGACGAGTTCGACCTCTACTGGTCCCGTTCAGAAGAGGTGATGGCTGTGGGGAATGTCATGGACGGCTGCCGTGAGATCATCTTTACACCGAGCGAGATCCGCATATACGAGGAATACGGCTCGAATGTCCCGAACAAGCCGGACGGCGCGATCATCGACGATTCCGGCGAACACCCGGACGATATCTGGTACATCTGCGATTATTATATCACGATGGATATTTTCACGAAGGAACTCGGGGATTTCAAGGTCCAGCAGGACATGCATTTCAAGATGGTGCAGGATCCCGAAACCGAGCTTTTTTCCATCATACGCTGGGTCGATGACAACCAGCTCACCCGATAACCGAAACACCAACGGAAACCGTGGCGGGAAAACAGAAACAACGATTATTCAGGATTCTGGAATTCGCAGCGCCCCTGATGGCGGTCATCGCTTTGGGGGCTGCTTTGTTTGTGTGGTATCGCGCACTCGTGCCGGAAACCGAGCGCATCACCATCGTCAGACCCTCACTCGTTTCACCCCAGGCCTTCTCCGCCGGTCTCGAGGGAAATCTCCGCCTCGTTCTCGCTGAACATGGCATCACGGACGATGCGCTCGATGCGGCCGATCCCGACCCGCCGCGGGAAGGGATCAGGCGCCTCTACACGGTCACCGTTCCCGAAAACGTCTCCCTCACACTCCTGAACCTCCATATTACGCGCATGGCGGACGACATGGGGGGGACGGTCCTGCGGGCGATGGAAAGCGCCGGAGGAAAGCGGCTCACGCTCACGCTCGGCGCGCGCGGGAGGGCGACCGATATCATTGTGCTCAGGAGAACCCGGGGGGTGGTCGCGGTTACAGGACGGGTGGCGGTGATCATCGACGATCTGGGCATCAAGGACCTCTCGCTGGCCGAAAGGCTGTGCGCGATCCATCAACCGCTCACCCTCGCGATTCTGCCCTTTCAGCGCCGCACCGGCGATGTCGTGCGTCTGGCCAAACGGACGGACACGCCCTACATCCTGCACATGCCCATGGAGCCGAAATCGGACGCGGTCAATCCCGGAAAAGGAGCGTTGCTCACCGGCGACAAAGAGGAAGAAGTCCTCGAAAAGATCGACAATGCCTTCAGGGATGTGGACGATGACGCCCCGGGCCTCAACAACCACATGGGTTCTCTGGCCACCGAGAACGAGCGGATCATGGAATTTCTCATGACCTATCTCGCCCGCCACGGCAAGTTCTTTCTCGATTCGCAGACCTCACGGCAGTCGGTCGCATTCCCATTGTCACAGAAGCGGGGGGTGAAAAGCGCCCTCATCAGCGGTTATATCGATGTGAAGGACGATGCGGACGCCATTGCCGGACGTTTCGACACCCTCGCCGCGCAGGCCCTCGATGAGGGATCGGCGATCATTCTCGGCCACGACCGTCCCAACACGGTGGCTGTTCTGGAACGGAAGATGCCGGAGTGGGAGAAGAACGGGGTGACGTTCGTCCCCGTGTCCGAGCTTGTCCGCTGAGCCGCACGACATTACCAGGTTTCAATGGTGTCCGGTTAATCGATTGTACCAAGCACTCTATGTTCCCAATAAATAATGGTGTATATATTTCAGACGGGCTTGTTCGATTCACTTCGAGACAACGTGCCGCCACGAGCCGGATCAAAACTCACCCCCCGGCCCCCTCTCTTTTTCAAAAGAGAGGGGGAAGCGCTGCAAAAACAACAGAATAC
>CAYNWJ010000463.1:0-3503 GCA_964400815.1 uncultured bacterium | reverse complement strand
GATCATGTTCAATCCCGACGGGGACGAAAACGCCCGCGAGTTCGTGGAGCTGTATAATACGTCCGAAATCCCCGTTTCCATGGAGGGCTGGCTCATCGGCGACGGCTCGGCGTTCGACGGCATCGAGCCATGGGAGGACGGTTCCCGGTCCATACCTCCCGGCGGACATGCCGTGGTGCTCGATCCCGATCATGCCGGCCTCGAAAGCGTCGAGCGCCATGACATTCCCGTGGATACCGTCCTGTTCACCGTGGCCGACAAAGCCATCGGTTCGCGCGGCCTTTCGAATTCCACCGCCGAAACGGTGAGTCTGGTGAGCGCGTCGGGAGACACCGTCTCGGCAGTGCTCTATGACATTTCCTGCCCGGCGGGGCATTCCTGGGAGCGCATCGACCCGGACGGTCTGGATTCCCCGGACAATTTCGCACCTTCGCGTGAAAAGGGCGGTACGCCGGGCCGCGTCAATTCAGTCACCCCCGCAAAGATCGAACCGGCCCTGGATGAGGCTTCACTTACCTTCGACCCCCCGAAACCGTCCCTTGGAGGACGCGTGGATGTCACGCTCCGCTATCGCAACGCCGGCCTGAAAACCATCACAGACGATGTGGGCGTCACCCTCTCCGTCATCCCCGGCGGCAAACCGGAACGTGTTGTCATTCCGGGGCCCACACAGCCGGGCGGCGATTCCGAAGCGGCGGCGGTGATCCTCGACGGCCTTCCGGGCGGTCTCGTGGAAATACTGGCTGTCATCGACAACGCCCCGGCGGGGAGCGACACCGTTGACGATACGCTCAGGGTGACCCTCCCGGTAATGGTACCACCGGGGACCGTGGCGGTGACCGAGATCATGGCGGCCCCGAACGAAGGGCCGGAATGGATCGAAGTGGAAAACATCGCGAATGCCCCGATTGATCTTCATCAATGGTCGGTGGCGGACGAAGCGGGGAAATCATCGGCCATCGCTGACCACATCCTTCTGCCCGCGCAGGGGTTCGCGGTCATCGCGGGAGGCCCGATGGTCGTGCATGTCCCGGACGAAGCGCCGGTCGTCATCCCGGCGGGATTCCCCCAATTCAACAACGGCGGCGACAGCGTCATACTGCGCGACCACGCAGGCGCCACGGTGGACAGCGTACGGTATGAAACGGCGCCCGGAGGGGTGTCTCTCGAACGGTTCAGCACGGATGGCGGCGCAACCCACACCTGGGAGGCGGCCGCCGATCCCGACAGCGCCACGCCGGGACGGGGAAACAGTCTTCTATGGGTTCCCGGGCGGAAAGCCGGAGGCGTCCGAATCACCGTCGAGCCCAATCCCTTCCCGGCGGAGACGACCATCACCTGCGAGCTTCCCTTCCCATTGTCACGTGTCAATCTGGCGGTGTATGACCGACGGGGCAGGCTCGTCAGGACACTGCGCGACGCCGAGGAATCGGGCTCGTCGTGGAATGTCGTGTGGGACGGCTGCGGCGAGGGCGGCGCACGGGTGCCCGCGGGCCCCTACATTCTCGTTCTCGAAGCCCTCGACAAGCGTTCGGGGCGGATTGTCACGGAGAAAAGGGCGATTGTAGCCGCGTCAAGGCTCTGATACCGGTCCGGCGGCAACCACGGCGACCATCAGGGAAAGTCAATGACAAGACAGGCTCGGGCATACCTCTATGCGGGAACGGCGGTGCTGTTCTGGTCCACGGCGGCATCGGCGTTCAAGCTCACCCTCGCGCGGGTCTCCTTCCTCACCCTGCTTGCGGGATCCACGGCGGCGTCCCTCGTGTTTCTTCTCGCTGCGGCGGCGGTATCCGGTCGTATGGCTGACCTGCGCGGTCTCACGGGACGCGACTGGCGGCGCTCGGATTCCTCAATCCCTTTCTCTACTATCTCATTCTCTTCAAGGCCTATGACGTTCTCCGCGCCCAGGAGGCGCTGGCGCTCAACTACACATGGCCCGTCATGCTCGTGCTTCTGTCCGCGCCCCTGCTCCGCCAGCCCCTGAGCCTCCGGAGCCTCGCCGCCATGGCAGTGAGCTTCACGGGCGTGGCGGTCATCGCCGCGCGGGGCGATGTCACCACCTTCCGGTTCGACAATCCAACCGGCGTGGCCCTCGCCCTCTCCAGCGCCGTGGTCTGGGCCCTCTACTGGATCGGGAATGTACGCGACAGGGTCGATCCCCGTGTGCGGCTCCTGCTCAATTTCTTTTTCGGATTCCTGTACGTGGCCGTCATCACTGTCTTCGGGGGCGTCCATGACTTCGGGGGCGCGGCGGGTGTAGCTGGGTGCGTGTATGTGGGGCTTTTCGAGATGGGAGCGACATTCGTCCTCTGGCTCCGGGGTCTGAGGCTCTCCGAACGTACGGAACAGGTGGGCGTGCTCGTCTATGCCGCTCCCTTCCTCTCGCTCGTCTTCATCCACCTCGTGGTGGGAGAGGCCATCGCCCGCGCAACGCTCGCTGGTCTTGTGCTGATCATCGGCGGGATACTGATGGTCCACGGGGCGCGAAAATGATCGCCACACTCGATCAGAGTGCCCGCTTGCGGTGTAAAGACATGAAAACAGCCCTGAAGACCACTCTCATGATATCATAAACCTGACGAAAAAAAATCCGGCCAGCACCGCGAAGAGCACTCCGCCCGTGCAGTAGATAACCATGGGCAGTGTGGCGACCTCCATCATGGTGCGGATGTTCATGACGATGAAATCGTGGAAGATGCGGCCGAGTGCGTACGTTACGGCGATGACGGCGAAGAGGCTCCACTTCCTGATGACCGCCATCCAGAACATGAGCAGAAAGACATAATTGACCGGAGAATTCCAGTCATACGACGCCAGAAAATCTATCAGCCGTTCCATGGTGCAGCCTCCATCGTTCCGCCGCCTCAGGGATTAGTTGCGACGTTACCCGTATCCAATATGCGATGGAGAGCGAAAAGCGTCATCCCCCGTGATTTCACCTGAATTTTTTTGGATGAAATTGTTCAGGCACCCCTTCCAGCGACGAAATGGCCCGTACCTCGGTAGCGATGGATGACCCTGGAGATCATCGGCCGAAAGAAAAGAAAGTCCCGGACCGAATCAACCGCCGTTACATTCCCTTCGGAGTATCTGCGGCAGACGATTTTGCGCTGGCTGGTGTCAATCGTTACAAATTTATGTGTAAGATATCTTACAGTTGAAGCAATCACCTGATATTTAGTACGAGAATATGATGCGCAATTGAATAATCAAGGAATTTCTGAAACAGGAGGAAGAGAAGAATCGAGGTTCAAATCGGTACGAGCAGTAATATCGCAGAAGAGGATGGAATATGAAGCGGTGATTGTGTCTGTGCAGAAAAATATTGGAGAAAAGCCAGAAGAAAGAATATCATAGAAGGCAATTTAAGTGTGATATTCGTATGATAGAGGATTTTACGCGGAAGGACGAATCTTTATAAACCTTGTTTTTATTGGAGCCGATGGGAGCGTGTAAGAAATTTTGTGTAAATGGCCGACGTGAGTTATACTGATCGTTCA
>CAYNWJ010000462.1:0-3505 GCA_964400815.1 uncultured bacterium | reverse complement strand
CACATCCACATCGCCCTTTCTGATATGGATTTCGGCGATGTTGAGCGCGCTCATGGTCTTCATGATCGACGAGAAACCGTCGTAGTCGGATCGGGACAGGAGAGACGCGCCCTGAGAAGCAGGTCCGGAGGTTCCGGTTTTTTGCGCTGCCGGTTGCTCACCGGGTGCTTCCCCTTCGGCCAATTCCAACTCCGCGGGCGAGGGCGGCCGCTGATCTTCGGGCAGTCTGCGCCATTTGAAAAATTCGAGCGCCTGTTCCGGGAAGAGGCAATAGGAGATGATATCCTCCTCGTGCTCGATCAGGGTTGAATCCAGGTTTTCCGCCGCCTTCGGAAGCATGGGCTCGAGATCGTCGGCCGGACGATGGGTGACGGGCTTTTCATCACCCAGGACCATGGTTATGAAATCCTGAGAGAGCGGGGCGGGTGATCGGCCGTAGAGGCCCCGGACATAGTTCTTGATCTCGTTGGGGATGATCTTGTAGCGTTCGCCTGAGAGCGTGTTCATCACGGCCTGCGTGCCCACGATCTGGCTGGTCGGGGTCACCAGGGGCGGGAAACCGAGGTCGGCCCTGACCCGCGGCACTTCCGCAAGCACCTCGTCGAGCCGGTCCAGCGCCTTCTGCTGGGCGAGCTGGGAACGCAGGTTCGAAATCATGCCGCCCGGAATCTGGTGAACGAGAATGTCGGGATCGATGATGTTGTCAGGTTTCTTGACGGTTTTCATCTTCGGGGCGAGATTGTTGAAGAATTCGGCGATTTTCTGCAGGGCGCTGAAATCCACCTGGGTGGCGTATTCCGTTTCGCCGAAGATGGTCGCCATCGTTTCCACCGGCGGCTGGGAGGAGAATCCCGCGAGCGGTGAAATGGCGCAGTCGATGCAGCCGGCCCCCGCCCTGACCGCTTCCACATAGGTGGCATAGGCCATGCCGCTCGACGCGTGACAGTGCAGCTGGATGGGAACGTCCACCTCCTCGATGAGCGCCGTGATGAGCTTTTCGGCTCCCAGGGGCGAGAGAATGCCGGCCATGTCCTTGATACAGAGGGTGTCCACGCCGAGATCGACCTGGTCTCTGGCCGCCTTGATGAAGGTGTCGATGGTGTGATAGGGGCTGATGGTATAGCAGATGGTGCCCTGGGCGTGGCCGCCGTACTTCTTCACCGCCTTGATGGCGTATTCCAGGTTGCGCGGGTCGTTGAGGGCGTCGAACACCCGGAAAATGTCGATGCCGTTGTAGACAGCCAGCGCCACGAAACGGTCCAGCAGGTCGTCGGCGTAGTTTCTGTATCCCACGATGTTCTGGCCGCGGAGGAGCATCTGGAGCGGGGTCTTTCGCGCCTTCGACTTGATCTTACGGAGGCGCTCCCAGGGGTTTTCCCTGAGAAAGCGGAGGCACACATCGAATGTGGCGCCGCCCCAGACCTCGAGGGAATAGTAGCCGGCCGCATCGATGACATCGATGATGTCCATGATGTCGTCGATACGCATCCGTGTGGCCCAGAGCGACTGGTGTGCGTCACGCAGCGTCGTATCGGTGATGCGGAGAGGAATGCGCTTTTTCATCCGCGCATCGGACGAAGTCTTTTTCGGTGTCATGACACGATCCCGTTGTATTAAACTGTGTTCGTATTAGCCTTATCCTTGATACAAGTATACGAAAAATTGAATGAAATACAAGGTTTTCTTTCATTCGGCGGGATTGGCGGGGTGATTTGACATGTTTGTAACCTGTTATTAATGATAAAATAACAGACAGCGATCCAGCGATCCGTCCCGTCTTTCTCAGCGTGTGGACGCGGCCGCCCCGCATCCCGCCGCCGCGCCCACGGCGTCCCAGAAAAGATCCTTCCAGCTCCAGTATGTCTGTTTCACACCGGCGTCAAAGGCTTCCTTCGCGCCGCCGATGGTGACTGCCGTCGTGAAACCGATGACCGGGGCCTCTCCCGTATCATGACCGTTATTCGCCGCCGCCAGGGTCGCTCCCGCGCCGATCGCGGCGGATGCGGTGAAATGGTAGAGCTTGTCACGGCCGAACATGCGGTCCTCCGGGTGGGGAGCCGACGAGCATGCAACAGAAAGCATACCCGCTAGCACGATGATGACAAACATGAGCCGTTTCATGCCTTGTCCCCGTTCCCCGGCCCGCCGGACAGACGTGATGCGGCAGCAAGGACGGTCATCATGAGGCAGACGGAGCGCCGGTTCATGGACATTCCCTCCCTATTTGCGGGGTGGTGTGGTTGACGGTGTCATGAATACATACGAAAATCACGTCGGCGATACAAAAGAATTGTTGACGGCGCCGTTTGGGTGAAGTATGTAACATTTCCGCCGGCCCCTGTGTTTACGGTCTACTCAACCGTGTCATGGCTCATGGTTGTGAAAATTTTGGATATACCGTGAAAAAAATGAAAAACCGCGAAAATCTGAAATATCCGCACCGCAGCCCGCGTCATATAAGCCGTAAGCAGCGAAATCGAACACAAGACAACCATATGCAGTACACACAGGGAGGGTTTTCCAATGAAAGACATCATTCCGATGTTTCTGTTCTTCTGCATCGCCGCCATCATTCTCGGTATCGCCTGGCTTCGCCACAGGGAGCGGATGGCGTTGATTGAGAAGGGTGTCAACCCCCATCCCGTCTCACCGGCGACGATCGGTACGAGGGCGCTGTTTCTCGGCCTTGTGGCAGTGGCCATCGGTCTGGCGATGGGCGTGTCGATGATCTTCAGCTATGACAGCGATCTCGTGCTGCCCGCGTTCCTTCTGTTGTTCGGCGGCGCCGCATCGCTGCTGTACTGGAAGATGACCGCGAAAGACCGCGAGAACGCCCGCAGGATGTATGAGAGGGATATGGAAAGGGAGAACGTTCTTTCCCGGGAGTTGCCCGATTCAACCGATAAAGCGTGAGGCCCTTTGATGAGCCGGTTGCAGGATCGCCGGCTCATTTTTTTCGTTTATCCAGCCAAGTCAGCATCCATATATGTTGATCGGCCCCCTCTCCCGATATCACCTCTCTCCCATCTGGGAGAGAGGGCGCCCGACCTGCTGTGCTTTTCCTTCTCCCGATACGGGGGAAGGTGGCGCGGAGCGACGGAAGGGGGCTTGGCAGAGAAAACAGCTGAATCATGTGTTGCTTACCGAACTGGATACCCGGATTTTTTTCAATGCGCTAAAAAATTATTGAAATATTTCGGCTTCAATCATGTCATAGCATACAGAAACGGGAATGACGCGTTTTTTCTTTGCCGGATATGAATAAACCGGCTGTCTTTCCGGTACTGTCACATGAATGCCGATCATGCATCGATGGCCGGCGATGATGAATACATAACGATACATGAACATACAGCAGACGGGAGATGTTGCATGAAATGGATGACGGGATGTGTGTTCGCCATTCTCACCCTATGCGCCGCACCGGTGCTGGCGCAGGACGGAACGGCCGGTGAAGCCACGCTCGAGCTCACCCTGCGGGACTGCATCGACAGGGCGATCATAG
>CAYNWJ010000461.1:0-3508 GCA_964400815.1 uncultured bacterium | reverse complement strand
GAAAGCGTTTCGGGATTTCCGCGGGGCAGCGCGATACGGCCGATGCTGTCCATGACCTCGCGCTGGAGGGCTGTGTAGTAGCCGATGCGTTCGAGGCCCTTCGCCAGCGCCTCGCCCGGTTCGGCGCCGTCCCCGCTGTCATCGAGCCCGCGTTCGCACTCACCGGCGGTATCGAGCACGATCCGTATCCCGCGGTCGAAGGCGAGCCCGGCGATGAAGGGAACATCCTCCTCGGCGGCGTCGGCGAGATAATAGAGATAGGCGGCGTTGATGACCGCCTGTTCCTTCAGGGTGCGCGGGTCCACCTTGTCGATGGTGTCCATGGAATTGTGGTGCAGGTGGGCGCCGTTGCCCATGTACATGGAGTTGAGGGGCACGCCGATGAGGGGATCGCCGAAGAAGTTGTCCAGCCCGGTCATGAATCCCTCCTGCCGCCAGAATCTCGTGGGGGCGTACGTGTCGTAATAACGCCCCACCACTTCGGCGAAGACGGCGTCGGTGAAGGACGGGCAGGCGTTGAAATTGGATGAAATGCTCAATGCCGTGGTGGTGAGGTCGTAGTTCTCGGCGGGGGTGTCGCAACAGAGGACCGCGAGGGTCTTGGTGCGCAGACGGTCGATATTGTGGACGGCATAGGCCATGGAGCCGTACTTCTCGAATCCCAGCCACATGCGGATGGTCCGGCGCGGGCGCGGCAGGACGCCGGATTCTATCAGTTCGCGCAGGGCGCCGAGGGCCTCGAGGTCGATGGAGGCCCCGGTGCAGTCGTCGTTCGCCCCCCACTCATAAATGTGGCTCACCACCAGCACATCCTCGTCCGCCCGTCCGCCGCCCCGGATGGAGCCGACCACATAGGGAAGATGACCGTCGGTGAAGTAACGGCTGTCGATCTTCGCACGAACCTTGACCGTGACCCCGCGGCGGAGCAGATCGCGCAGATAGGCCCCCTTCTTCTGCGAGATGGAGAAACCGAAGTTGTTTTTGCTGTCGTACGACGTCATCTGCCAGCCGCCGGGCATGTCGCTCCAGCCGTTGAGCCACTGGTTGGCGGTTATGAAATCGCGGTTGCCGCCCTCGATCTCGTCGCTCACGATCCCCAGCGCGCCATTGGGATCGAGATGGCGCTTGAGGCCGCGGGAGCCCGAGGACACGAGCACGATCTTTCCGCGGGCGTCAAGCCTGGCGAGAGCCTCGCCCGAGGATTCCTCGAGCAGGACAAGCTCCGCCGTCACCCCCTCCGGCGGGGTGGGGCAGCTGTAGTTGTTGAGGGATGTGGGGTTGTGGCGGTAATTGCAGAGATAGCGGTATTCATCGGGGATGTTCGAAGGCGTCACCACCTCGAGGGTGGCCTGCGTGCAGTCCCAGCCGATGGGAGAGGTCCAGTCGCCGTGCTTCGTGACACCGTCGGCGGGCACGTTCACGATATCGGCCTCGTCGAACGAGCGTTCGTTCATGATGTCGCGTGCCTCGGCGGCGGTCTTCCGCCACATGGGAAGGGTCGACCACTTGTCGTATTGCCAGAGGCGCATGGTATAGGTCCGGGCCCGGTTGCCGGACACATGGCGCGTGAGAGCCCTGAGGATGTCGTCGATGTCGTCCGCCGGGGCCGCGGTTCCAAGACATGAGATACCGCCGAGAACCATGACGGCAGATAATATCCGTGTGCGCATTACACAATCTCCCTTTTACAGTGAACACCGAAGGCGTGCCGCCGCGCCAGTGCATCGTCAGCCGTAAAACCCGAATTCATGCGCCGCGTCGAACAGCGTCACGACATTCTCCGGGGGCACGCCGTGCTGGATGTTGTGGACGTTGTTGAAGACAAAGCCGCCGCCGGGCTTGAAGGCCTCCATGTTCCGGCGGACATTCTCACGCACCTCGTCCGGCCCGGCGAAGGGCAGCACGTGCTGGGCGTCGATCCCCCCTCCCCAGAAAACGATGCGATTGCCGTATCTCTTTTTCAGCTCCACGGGGTCCATGCCCGGCAGGCCGATCTGAACGGGATTGACGATGTCGACGCCGTTGTCGATGAGATCGTCGAAATATTCGCTCGCCGCGCCGCAGGTGTGATACCAGATCTTCGCGTCGGTGAGGGAGCGGATATGCCGCGCGACCTTCTTCTGACGGGGTTTGACCACGCTGCGGTAAAAATCGGGCGAGAACAGGGGGCCGTGCTGTCCGGCCAGGTCGTCGCCGATCATGATCACGTCGAACAGATCCCCCGCCCCGGCCATGAAACCGGCATAGAAATCCATCCAGAAGGCGCTCGTCCGGTCCAGGACCGCTTCGCAGAAGGCCGGCTGTTCTATCATGTCCATGAACCAGCGTTCGAGGCCGCGCATATACCAGCATATCTCGTAGACCACGCCGCCGATATACGAGCAGATGGCATAATCGGTTTCGTTCCGCAGACGCGAGATGTTTTTACGGACGCCGGTGAAGCGTGTGGGGTCGCCGCCGTCGGGAAAGGGGTATCGCTCCACATCGGCGATGGA
Source organism: uncultured bacterium (assembly GCA_964400815.1). GTDB lineage: Bacteria > Latescibacterota > Latescibacteria > Latescibacterales > Latescibacteraceae. The sequence continues at coordinate 1,013 of CAYNWJ010000461.1, read as the reverse complement.
GGCGCCGGCAAGGGGATGATGGGTGATGTCCATGTAGATGCCCCCCTCGGGTATGGACCACACCATGCCGAACTCGTCCCGGAGATCGCGCCACCTGCGGCCGTCGCGCACATTCTCCACGATCTCGCCCGTAAAGCTCTGCGGCCCGTGGGCCCCGGCATAGCGTGTATCCACACGGAACCGTTCGAGCACCGCATCGCAGGGGACCGCAAGCTGCTGCACCGGGTCCAGCACGGGGGGGTCGTCGTCCTCGATCCCGAGACACCGCACGAGCTCGGCGTATGCTCCCCGGTGGATGCCCGTCTGAAAACCGCCGAGATCGATGGGAACGCGGTCGGGTTCACGATGATCGAGAGCGGTGTTGACACGTTCGCGGGGGGTCATGGTCTCGTGGAGGGGCATGGCATCGTTCTCCTTGCGTCCGGGCGCGATTCAGTTGGGGAATATGTCTGGATAATATAGTATTTTGCACGGGCAATGAAAGTTCTTTCTGGACACACCAACCCCGATTTCCTGCAAACACATGTACTTCGGCGGTTTTCAATTGACGAACCGGGATTTTCAGGATTACGGGATGAACCGTGATTAGAATCCTGTCAATCCTTTCATCATGGTTCAAACGGCGTACGGTCAATCATCATTCCTCCATCGGCGCCATCATAGGTTCCATGCGTCTTTCGACTGGGTTTTCAGAGGATTGCCGGCAATGAAAGTTCTTTCTTTCGCGGGGACGGCGGACCGATGCAAAAAAAGTTCGGTATACCAGAGAAAACGCCGGTGGGCCGGATGCGGAGAAATGGCGGACGCCGGAATGCCCTGATCAGGAGGCCATGAAATTCCCCAGGCCGATGATCCAGGTGGAGAGGACCAGCACGAGGATGCCGGCGATGACGGTCGCGCGGGTTTTCGGGCCCGTGCCGCGCCATTCGTGGAAGAGGAGCCCCCAGATGTTGCTGAAGACGATGATGAAGGCCATGTGGATGGTCCAGCTGGAGAAGTCGTAGGCGCCCATC